>NZ_JBOICG010000671.1:0-29503 GCF_050739995.1 Pseudomonas sp.
GTCAGTACATGATTGACTGATCCACCGCATCGCAGGCAAGCCAGCTCCCACCATTGACCTGCGGTTAGATCACGAACCGCGCCACCATCCCATTCAGGTCCACCGCCAGGCGCGACAGCTCATGGCTGGCCGCGCTGGTCTGGTTGGCCCCCGCCGCCGATTGACTCGCCAGGTCGCGGATATTGACCAGGTTGCGATCCACCTCACGGGAGACCTGGGCCTGTTCTTCCGAAGCGCTGGCGATCACCAGGTTGCGCTCGTTGATCAGGCTGATCGACTGGGTGATCTGCTCCAGGGCCACCCCCGCGGCGCGCGCCATTTCCAGGGTGGCGTGGGTGCGCTGGTTGCTCTGCTGCATCGAATGCACGGCTTCACCGGTGCCGCTCTGGATACCGGCGACCATTTTTTCGATCTCTTGCGTCGACTGTGCCGTGCGGTGAGCCAGCGCCCGTACTTCGTCGGCCACTACCGCGAACCCGCGTCCGGCTTCACCGGCACGTGCGGCTTCAATAGCGGCGTTGAGTGCCAGCAGGTTGGTCTGCTCGGCAATCGCACGGATCACGTCGAGCACCTTGCCGATGTCCCGGCCCTGGGACGCCAGGCCTTCGATCAGTACGGCAGTGCTTTGCACGTCCTGGGTCATGGTCTGGATGGCACCGACGGTTTCCACCACGCGGTCGCGGCCTTCACGGGCGGCCTGGTTGGACTGGCCAGAGGCTTCGGAGGTGGACACTGCATTGCGCGCCACCTCTTCCACGGCAGCGGTCATTTCGTTGACCGCCGTGGCGGCCTGGTCGATTTCATCGTTTTGCTGCTGCAGGCCCCGGGACGCTTCCTCGGTGACAGCACTCAGCTCTTCGGCGGCAGAGGCCAGTTGTGTGGCCGAACCGGCGATATGGTGAATGGTCTGGCGCAGGTTGGCCTGCATGGCCGACAACGCGCCGAGCAGGCGCGCCGGTTCGTCCTTGCCGTCATCTTCGATGGTTTTGGTCAGGTTGCCACCGGCAATGGTTTCAGCCATGTCCACGGCTTTGCGCAGCGGCGTGACGATGCTGCGAGTGAGCAACCAGGCCAGCAGCACCGTCATCAGCGCCGCCACCACGGCGACAATGATGATTCCGGTCACCGCCATCTGATAACTGCTCTCGGCGTTACGCCCGGCCTGATCCGCGTCCGCACTGTTGATCGCAATCAATTTGTTCAACTGCTCACCCATCAGGTCGGTGCCGTCCTTGATCCGGGTGTTGATCAGGCTGCGCATCTCCTCGACCTTGTTCTGCTGGGACAGCGACATCATTTCGGCCTGGGCGCTGAGGTAACTGTCGAGGGTAGCGGCGAACGTCTTGTACAAGGCCGCCTCTTCCGTACCCGCCGGCATGGCGGCGTAGGCGCTCTGGGCTTGTTTGACCTTATCCACCAATACCGCCACACGGGTCTTGGCCTCATCCAGGGCCGTCGGCTCCCGATTGATCAAGATGCGGAACGAGAGAATGCGCAGGCGCAGTACGTTCTCGGTCATGTTGCCGAGGAACTTCACACTGGGCAGTTGGTTGGTGCCCATGTCCAGCGAGGCCTGGCGGATCTGGGTCATGCGGTTGACCGCAAACACCCCAAGAATCACGACAAGCAACGCAATGAACGCAAAACCGAGAAAAGCGCGAGGGGCAATATTCAGATTACGAAGGGACATAGGGGTGCTCTCAAGAAGTGGTGGTGGCGGGCGTCCTTGCCGCGACACGATCAGTCGGCGTCAACGCGCCGCTCTGACCTTTGGGCGCCACTGTTGTCGTTGGAATGTGGGCCTTTCCAGGCTATCGGCAGGCTCGAGGATTTAATGCAGGATGTTGCGAAATATTTTTACACACTTCTGACAGCCGGCACTTTCTGGCATCCTGCGCGCCCCTTTCCCTACCGGGCTCGTATTTTGTCTGACACTCAAACCCCTCGCCCCCGTTATAAATCCGACCTGATCTACGGCCTGGAAGACCGCCCGCACTTCACCGCAGCGATTTTTGCCGCGTTGCAGCACGTGCTCGCCAGCTTCGTCGGCATCATCACCCCTACCCTGATTGTCGGCGGCGTATTGGGCCTGGAAAGCGAAGTGCCGTACCTGGTGAGCATGGCGCTGTTCGTCTCGGGGCTGGGCACTTTTGTGCAGGCGCGTAAATTCGGGCCTGTGGGTTCCGGGCTGCTGTGCCTGCAGGGCACCAGCTTTTCGTTTATCAGTGTGATCCTCAGCGCCGGCTTCATGGTCAAGGCCCGGGGCGGTGGCACCGATGAAATCCTTTCGACGATCTTCGGCATCTGTTTTTTCGCCGCCTTTATCGAAGTGGTGCTCAGCCAGTTCATCGGCAAGCTGCGCAAACTGATCACCCCGGTCGTGACCGGCACCATCATTACCTTGATGGGCCTGTCACTGATCAAGGTGGCTGTCACCGACATGGCCGGTGGCTTTGGCTCCAGCGACCTGGGCGCAGCCGGTAACATGGGGCTGGCAGCGCTGGTGCTGCTGACCATTGTGGTCCTCAACCGCTTCAGCAACCCGTTCCTGCGCCTGGGCTCGATCGTGATCGGCCTGACCCTGGGCTTTGTCGTCGCTTGGTGGATGGGCCGCGTCGACATGGCCGCCCTGCCCCAGGTGCCGCTGATCAGCGTACCGGTGCCGTTCAAATATGGTTTCTCGTTCGACTGGGTGGCGTTTATCCCAGTGGCGGTGATCTTCCTGATTTCGCCCCTGGAAGCCGCTGGTGACCTGACAGCCAATTCGATGATTTCCCAACAGCCAGTCAAAGGCCCGCTGTACATCAAGCGCATCAAGTCCGGCCTGCTGGCCGACGGCCTCAACTCGGCCATGGCCGCCACCTTCAACAGCCTGCCCATGGTGACCTTCGCCCAGAACAACGGCGTGATCCAGCTCACCGGCGTGGCCAGCCGCTATGTGGCGTACTTTATCGCCGGTCTGCTGGTGCTGCTGGGGTTGTTCCCGATGATCGGTGCCGTGCTGCAACTGATGCCCAAGCCGGTGCTCGGTGGCGCGACCCTGATCATGTTCGGCACCGTGGCCGTGGCCGGGATCAAGATCCTTGCCGAAGCCGGTCTGCACCGCCGCAATGTGCTGATCGTGGCCATCTCGCTGGGCATGGGCCTAGGCGTAGCCGCGGTACCGGAAGTGCTGCGCGACCTGCCCAAGGCACTGCACAACATCTTCGAATCGCCGATCACTGTGGGTGCGTTTTGTGCGATCGTGCTGAACATTTTCCTGCCGGAAGAGTTCATAGAGCTGGAAGAAGACGAATTCGATCCGGAGTCTTCTACCCTCAAAGTCATGCAAGACCCGGACGTTACGAAATAGGAGCACCTTTCAGATGCGCAAGCTCATGGTTCTATCGTTACTGCTGCTGACCTTGAGCGCCTGCGCGCTGTTTCCCAACCGCGACCCGGTCAATATCACCGTGGTGGGCATCGAGCCCCTGCAAAGCCAGGACCTGGAAGTACGGTTTGCCGTGAAGTTGCGGGTACAGAACCCCAATGAAACGACGATCGACTACAGCGGCATCGCCCTGGACCTGGACGTCAATGGCCGGCCGTTGGCGTCGGGGGTGAGCGATCAAAACGGAACCATCCCACGCTTTTCCGAGACGGTACTGATGGTGCCCGTGAGTGTTTCGGCCTTTTCTGTGTTGCGCCAAACCCTGGGCCTGAGCCAGACCCAGAGCTTGAACAATCTGCCCTACGTGCTGCGGGGCAAACTGGCCGGTGGCCTGTTTGGCACAATGCGGTTTGTGGAGCGCGGTACGCTGGACCTGCCGAACACAGCCACCTGGTGAACACTATGCAACCGACGCTGTACACCGAACGACTGATTTTACGCCCACTGACCCTGGACGATGCCGAAGCCAGCCAGGAGCTGTTTCCTCACTGGGAAGTGGTGCGCTATCTCACCGCCGAGGTGCCCTGGCCCTACCCGGCCGACGGTGCGCGCAGCTACCTGGAAAACGTGGCCTTGCCAGCCATGGCGCGGGGCGAGGAATGGCATTGGACGATCCGCCTCAAAAGCGCACCTGAAGTGATGATTGGCAACGTCTGCCTGACGGACACCGTGGACGACAACCGTGGGTTCTGGCTGGGCCGACAATGGCAGGGCCTGGGGCTGATGACCGAAGCCAGTGCGGCGGTCACCGACTACTGGTTTGGCGTACTCGAACGCCCGGTATTGCGCGCGCCCAAGGCCGCACCCAACCTGGGGTCGCGGCGGATCTCCGAGCGTGAGGGCATGCGGTTGATCAGGACGGAAGTGGGGCAGTTTGTCGAGGGCACCTTTCCCCGGGAAATCTGGGAGATGACCCGCGAACAATGGCTGACACACAAACGCCTGAGCCAATGAAGATCCAAATGTGGGAGCTGGCTTGCCTGCGATAGCGGTATGACTGCCGACATTTACATTGGATGTGCTCCCGTCATCACGGGCAAACCCGCTCCCACATTTTTTTACCGCGTTTAGTCACTGATGTAGCGCACGCCGGGCCTGGCGCGCTCATCCACGGTCAGCTCGAACACATCCGGCCGAGCGTAGTGGCCCACCACGTCGTAGTCATAACGCGCACGCACCAACTCGTCTGTATCGATCTGAGCCGCCAACAAGCCAGCTTCACCTCGCAGCGGTCCGGCGAGGACATCGCCCATCGGGCCGATAATCACACTGCCACCCGCAATCAACGGGCGCTCTGACGGCCAGTTGGC
Source organism: Pseudomonas sp. (assembly GCF_050739995.1). Classification (GTDB taxonomy): domain Bacteria; phylum Pseudomonadota; class Gammaproteobacteria; order Pseudomonadales; family Pseudomonadaceae; genus Aquipseudomonas. Next base: position 4,741 of record NZ_JBOICG010000671.1, read on the forward strand.
AACCTCCACACCCAAGGCCTCGGGCGATGCCTGCACCTGGCAGGCGCTCACCACAAAGCAGCGCCCTTCATGGGCCACATGACGCATGCTCACTTGCCACATTTCACGCTCATCCACGGTCGGCGCACACCACACCTCGACGCCCTTGGCGTACATCGCCGTACGCAATAGCGGCATCATGTTTTCCCAACACACTGCGCCGCCGACGCGCCCTACCGCTGTGTCGATCACCGGTAAGGTGGAGCCATCGCCCTGGCCCCAGATCAGCCGCTCGGTACCAGTGGGCATTAGCTTGCGGTGCTTGGCTACCAGCCCGCCCGCCGGTTCGAAATACAACACGGTGCAATACAGCGTGCTGCCACTGCGCTCGATCACGCCGATGACCAGGTTGGCCCCAGTGCGGGCGGATAACCCGGCCAGCACGTCGGTCTCGGCGCCCGGCACATCCACCGCATTGGCAAAATAACGGGCGAACGCTTCACGCCCTTGCGGCAGGCGGTAGCCCAATTGTGTACCGAAGCTTTCGCCTTTGGGATAACCACCCAGCAAAGCCTCAGGCATCACCACCAGTTGCGCGCCGCTGCGCTTGATTTCGTCCTCATACGCCAGGATCTGCTCAAGGGTTTCAGCCTTGCCACCAGGCAGGGAACCGATTTGCAGGGCTGCCACTATCGAAACGGGCATCACGATCACTCCAAGTCAGGGGGGTTGCCCATTCTCCCGCCAGCCTCGATCATGAATAAAGCCCACTTCAGTGCTGAATGATATGAGCCAAATGAATATCGACCGGATCGACCTGAACCTGCTGAAAACCTTCGAGGCCCTGCACGACGAGTCCAGCGCCAGCCGCGCGGCGTTGCGCCTGGGTGTGACGCAATCGGCCATCAGCGCAGGCTTGCGGCGGCTGCGTGAGGTGTACGGCGATCAATTGTTCGTGCGTACCGGGCGCGGACTCGCACCGACATTGCGTGCCAATCAATTGAAACCAGTCATCAGCGAAGCCCTTGATCGCTGCCGCCAGAGCCTGGCCATGGTCGACCCGGATAACCAGCACTATCAGGGACGCTCCGTGGTCGTGGGTTTGTCGGATGATTTCGAGATTGCCTATGGCCGTCGGCTGATGGAGGAGCTCGCACAACGGGCACCGAAACTGCGGGTAATTTTCCGTCAGACCCACAGCCAGATTGTTGCAGCCGCGCTGCTCGATCGCACCCTGGACCTGGCGATCACTGCCGGAGGTTTTGCCCAAGGGCGACTAAGTCGCCAGGTATTGGGGGAAGGTGATTACCGCTGCCTGGTGGACTCGGACCAAGCCAGCATTGGCCTGGATGAGTTCGTCACACGGGAGCATGTATTGGTGTCGTCAGGCGGGTTTATCGGGATTACCGATGAAGGGTTGGCGGCACTGGGGTTGAGCCGCCAGGTGTGTGCATCCACCAGCCACTTTGCTGCACTACCGTATCTGCTCAAGGGCAGCCAGGCGGTGGCAACCATTCCCGGGCATGCCGCCGAAGCGATCGCGGGTATGACGGGTTTGCGTGTGCTGCCCTGCCCGCTGGCCCTGCCGCGCTACCCGGTGGAGTTGGGCTGGCGCACCCAGGCACAGCTCGACCCGTTGCTTCTGAAGGTGCGCGAAGCGATTGTGGCGTGCTTTATTTAGCCGCTGCCATCAGCTTGTTGACTTCACTGCGCACCATGTTGGAAAACTCCGGCGGCGACATGCCGTCAAGCTCGGCACGGACCCATTCGGCCCACTTTCCCTTGCGCTTGGCGCGCTCACCAAACAAACGCGCGGCTTCGCCCTTGGCTTTGCCCAGGTTGGTTTGCCACAGGTCATAGAGGCGCGACTTTTCATCTTCCAGCTCGGCACGTTCGGCGAGGGTCTTGTTGGCCAGATTGAAGCTCATGTTGAATTACCTGCTGCACAAATAGGTGACATCTTACACTGTAGGTCGAAACTTCCCGATCCGGATTTCACCCGCAATCGCCCCAGGCGCAAAAAAAACTGCAACTTTTGCTGCAGCCCGATACTCCATTGTTCACTGTTACATTCACCTGCAAGGAGTCACCCAATGGCCCGCAAAACCACTGCCCAAGCCGTCGAAGACCAAATCAAGGACCAAGCCTTCAGCGAACTGACCGCGCTGATCGAAGAATCGGACAAACTGCTCAAAAGCAGCGCGTCGCTGGTAGGCGAAGAAGGTGAAACCCTGCGTGAGCAGGTCGCTGTCAAACTCAAGCAAGCCTTGGACTCGGTGTCCAATGTGCGTGAGCGCAGCAAACCCGTGGTGGATGCCACCGAGACCTACATCGGTGGCCATCCATGGCAGACCGTGGCGATTTCCGCAGGTGTCGGCTTGGTGGTCGGCCTGCTGCTGGGTCGTCGCAACTGATCGATCCAAGAAGGCTGCGCCCGATGGAGCGCAGCCTGTTTTACTGCCCGGCCAATTCCCGCAGCCGCGCCAACTCCTCAGCGTCAACCTCAATGCCCTGCTCGTCTGACTGCACCCGCGTGCGATGACGTCGATCCCCCGGCAACCGTCGCAGCCCTGCCGCATGCATCTGTCGCACCAACTCCTGGCTACGCTCGGCGAAACGTTGCCCGGTGGTCTTGCTCGGGTCGATCACAATCAGCAACTGCCCCGTCCACGGCGTGCGCGCCCCTGGATGGTCAGCCCAATTGAACTCGAAGGAAAAATTACCCCCGGTCAGGGCTGCCGCCAGCAACTCCACCATCATCGATAACGCCGAGCCCTTGTGCCCGCCAAAGGGCAACAACGCACCACCTTCCAGCACGGCCTTTGGATCTTCAGTCGGCTGGCCCAGGCTGTCCACGCCCATGCCCGGTGGCAGGCGCTCCCCCTTGCGTGCGGCGATCTGCACATCGCCATGGGCGATAGCGCTGGTGGCCAGGTCAAACACGATAGGCGGGCCATCGGCACGCGGTGCCGCGAAGGCGATCGGGTTGGTGCCGAACAATGGGCGGTCGGCGCCATGGGGCACCACGCACGTCATGCTGTTGACCACACTCAGAGCCACCAGGCCTTCTTCGGCGAAGGGCTCGACATCAGGCCACAAGGCGGCAAAGTGATGGGAGTTATGAATAGCCAACAAGGCAATCCCGGCGCTGCGAGCTTTTTCTACCAGCAGTGGGCGGGCAGCCTCCAGCGCTGGCTGGGCAAAACCATTGCCAGCGTCCACGCGGATAAAGCCCGAGGCCACATCCGTGACGATGGGTTCGGCCTTGCCATTCACCCAGCCACTGGCCAGGGTACTGACATAGCCAGGTATACGGAAAATGCCGTGGCTATGGGCGCCATCGCGCTCGGCGCTGGCACAATTGTGTGCCAAGGTCGCTGCGACCTGCGGCGATGTACCGTGCAGCACGAAGACCCGATGGAGCAACGCCACCAGCTCGGCGAAACCGATGCGGGCCAACGCCCGCTCTTGGACCTGTGACATCTGAAGCTCCGATTTTATGATTGGAAGGGGCAACAAGACTGGGTATCCAGGCCGTCGATTAAACACCGTGGGACAAGCCCACTGTCAACCTGCGTTTTCTTCTCTTGCGCTCCCCTGCGGCAGTTATCTACCTCTGTGACTGCTCGGCGCCCTCCTACCCTGTGGTTTTATCTCGCCGGCTCAGGTCGGCAGCGACGGAGACCGATCATGGCACGGGTAACACCACCCTATTTTTTTGATGAATTCCTGCAACCGATCAAAAGGGTCAAGCCTTCGGACCGCGAGCATGCGCTGGGCCTGACCATGAAGGACCTTGACTGGCTGCATACGCTTTACTACGCCACCGACGAAGCCCGACAGAACTCAACGCGGGGGGAAGCCCCGATGGTGGTCGAAACACTGTTGATCAACCTGGCCCAACCACCCGCGATCCCCCTGGCGGGTGCGTTTTTGATGAGCCCCAGCCCGGATGAAAGCAAGGCCGTGCTCTATACGCCTTATGGCGGTCTTGAGGTGTTCGATAGCCGAGCCATCCTGCTGGAGCAGGTGAGCGAACGCCTGAAAGACCCATTAGAACGGGTGGACCTACTGCGCTTCCTGTCCATATCCCAACGCGACCTAACGCCTATAGAAACCACGCTGACCGTCACAACCACACTGATCAGCGGCGCGGTAATGGCGGATCAGGAACGCATACTTCAGGACGCGCAAATGCAAAATGCCCAGGCGATGCTGGAGCAATTGCGTAAAACGCCCGCCCTGCCGTGGATGCTCGATACCTTGCTGACGATCATGGGACGCTTGTATTTCCCGAAGTTGGATCAGCGCGATACACGAATGGACAGTTTCATCGCCAGCCCGAATGCGGGCCTGGAGAAGCGCCTGGTGGCTTCGGTCCCCTTGAGTGAAGCGCTGCTGCAGTTTTATGCACGGCAAGCCTGGCCAGTCGACCAGACCCGACGCTTTCACAACCCACGCCAGACTGCCGGCGATGCACAACAAACACAGGCGCTCCAACAATGGGAAAGCCTGGTCAGCCAAACCGCCGGAATTCTTTCAAAATTGCTCAATAGCCTGTTGTTGACCTATTGGAACGAGGACTTCAATAAAGGCCAATCCCGGCTGGAATTCTTCGCTCAGGTCATGAGCGACAAATTCCGCGTGGACCTGCTGCTCAAGCGCCAGAACGGGATTCTGTCCGCTGCCGAGAGCCAAGTGTTGCTGGCCATGTTCCTCCCGGACCAGGCGGCTCGCACCGCCCATGCCGACACGCTGCGTATAGAGAAAGTACGCATCGAAGCGCCCTACCACCATTACATAGACTTGGCTGGCACCTTGATGATCAGCGACAGCTACACCTACCTCTACACCCAGTCCCGAGGGTTGCAGGTGCTCAAGGATATGGATGATCTGACGGACACCTTGCGTGCCATGCTCAAAGCGCGAGGCCATGAAGATGAACTGCTCAACTTCGTGTCACTTGACGAACGCAGCACATTTATCGGCTTGGACCACGTACAGGTCACTGGCCTGCCGATTGCCAGCGGCGTGTTCGCAGAAATGGTCGAGGACATTGCGACCAAGCAACTGAGCAACCTGGAGCATGCCTTGGGGTTGTACCGTCGCAGCGATGGCGCGGTCGACCTGGACGCCTTGCTGGATCAGGCGCTGGATGTGCGCCATATGCTCGACAGCCGCTTGCTGGCGCTGGACTCAGGCGGCCGCTGGACCCTGCATCCGGTGAGCAGTGACAACGGGCGCCCTTCCACCGTACAAGCCGAGCACGCCAAACAGCGACTACTGCAGTTGCAGGCCATCGACGCTGCGCTGGCATTGGAACGAAGCCGCGCACCAACCTTGCGCCGCCTGGTAGCCCATGCATTGAATGCCGAGCTGGAAAAGCGCCAACTGGGCCTCAAGGCAGACGACACCTACATCAACACCTATGACTCCCCAGCCCAACAGCGGGAAGAACGATTGGCCCAGACATCGTTGAATATGGTGGAGCACTTCATCGAGCGCCTGGCCAACCAGGCAGGACGGATAGCGGAATCACCAAACACCGGTTTCTTCCAGAAGCGCGAGGCCGGCGCTGCCAACCAGTTCAATAACCTGGCTATCCGCACCTTCAACACCATCATCGATCAAGTCATGTTGTCGTTTACCCAACATGACTTGCGTACATTGCCCCGCCTGTTCCTGGAAACCCAGCAAAGCCACTTGAGCCAAAGCCTGATGCTGGGACTGCGAAACGAAGCCGACCTCAGATTGCTCAACAAGAGCCTGGGGCCACGCGGTCGGGCCATACTCGACACTGTCTTGCGCCCTGACAGCCTGACACGCCTAACGCGACATGGCTTGAACGGTTTCTTGCCCGACGCTTTCGGCCTGACCCTCACGCTGGGAGCCGACCCCACGCCCCATGGCCTGGCCAACTGCTTCGTACTCACCGAGCGCGGGGGTGTGGACCCCCAAAGGTCCGGGCAAGTGCAACTATGGACGCCTGGCAGCGGCCATGAAACCTTCCCCTCGGTGGAAGCCATGCGCGTGCAATTGCAGCGCCGTCTGGAGGATCCACTGGCCCGTCTGACGTTTCTGGAAAACCTCGACACCTCCAAGCGCCAGCCTCACCAGGCTTATCACCTGGGCCCCCTGCAGCGCATCGACGAAAACCTGCTGGACAACCGCCAGCAAACCTACAGGAACGCCCTGGTCGATGGCATTGACTACCTGCTGACGATGAAGCTTAAAGCCCGTCAGTTGCAGGATTGCCTGGATGCGCTGATAAAGCAGCCCGCTCCGACCAACGTGCCTCGGGCCAGCGCCGTGGCGCGTGCAATCATTCTCCAACAAGCGTTACCAGTCTGGCTGGGCATGACGACACCTGCCGAACAGATTTTGCAGGCCGAACTGCTGGAGCAAATCCGACTCAGTGCGCCGGACGACCGTGACTACCTGCACGGTGTGCCGGCGTTGCGCGAGCACGTGGTGACCCGCTTGACCGAACTGCTCGGCGCACGTTACCCGGACGCGAATGTGCTGCCCGACAACGTCCTGATCCCCCGGCGCCGTGCCGTGGAAGGAGATATCCAGACCCTCACCGACTTTGCGCTCAGGCACCATCCCAACCTGCCGGGCGAAGATATTCGACCGCGCTCACGCACCGCCACGCCGTTACCAGCAACGCTGAACGCCAGTGCAGTGATTCAGATGGTGCAACAATTGGACCTGGCAAAAACCTACCAGGCCTGGGTGACGACGCATTTGGCTGCCGATACCGAGGGTGCGCGCAAGCGCCGCGACCGGTTCTGTCGGCAACTGCCCTGGCAACTGTTACGCCATGCCCACGAAGAGAAACTTGAGGAACGGCTATCTGCCACGGCCTGGGGCTTGGTCCAGCAAGTGTTCGATATGCCTGACGCGCTCGCTCGCAAGAGTGTCACGGGGGCCACAGCGATGATCCGCCCCCTTGAGTTGATCGCCACCGAAGGTGCGACGCCGGCCCTGGTATCGGGGGTCTACGTGATCAGCCCGAACACCAACGCCGCTGGCCCGCTGGTGTTGTATGCCCCTTACAGCCCGCGGCACACCCTCAAGGAATACCCACGCGAGGAAGACCTGATCCGCGAAATCAGCACACCGGGCCCCCTGCAAGACTGGGTACTCAGGTGTCAGCAAGATCCCCACCAGTCGACCTATCGCCACTTGTTCTCCCAGCAAGACCAGGCCAACGCCTCAGAAATACACCTGGGTAATAACCCAATACTGGGCAATATCCTGATGCGCCTGTTCAAGGACAACATTCACGCATTGACCCGGATGTTTTCCAGTCAATTCGATAAGTCGGGGCACAGTGAGTGGGAAAGCCTGGCCAGGCTCCTGCATACAGGTGTCTCAACCATCACGCAATTCATCCAAGGCAAACTCTACTTCCCATGGGTGGTATGGCGCAGCTATAAGCTGCTGGAAGTTGCAGCTGAACATCTCCAACAACAGCGCTTTGGCGAAGGGCTCAAAACCTTTATCAAGGGCCTCGCAAAACTGGCTACATTGCGTAATGAACTGGCCCTGCAACCAGAGCCGTCGCCGCCTTTGTCGGCTGACCGCCCGCCGGAGTGGGACAGTGAGACTCTGTCACCGGCAACCACCCTCGCGTCTCTGGACATCACTGAGCCCCGTCGAACCCAGTTGCAGGTGCTTGAACATCACGGCGTTGCCCTCACAGACCTGAGCCACCAGCCCAGGACATATATGTATCAGGACAAAGCCACGAATCGGCATTTCGTACCCCTGGCGGGCAAGGTGTACCCCGTGCGCAAGGCCGGTGAGCAGTGGCGCCTGTCCAATGGTGAGCAGCACGGGCCTTACGTACGCTGCAACGCCGCCAACCAATGGGTACTGGACCTGAATCGACACCACCCACGCTACGGTAAGACTTTGTCGTGTCATAGGGCACGCTACCGGACTCGCACCGCCGAGCGCCAGGTCATGAATATCGAAGCCGTAGGAATGCAAGCGATTCGTGCCTTGTCCAGCTGGAAAGCTCAAGTCATCAATGAGGCGCTCAATGTTGCAACCTTCTACGCAGTCAATTGCAAGCGCAACATCCTCAACTTTACACATATTCGTGACCCGAACAGTCGGATGGGACGGTTCTTCACCGAGTTGTTTGGCGTGCTCAGTCTGACCCCGCAGCAACTGCGCAAGATCGAAGATTGTGTGGATGAAGTGCTCAATGAACTGGTCAACCACACCCTGACCAGCCCCGACTCCATGCGTTTTGTATGCGGCACGGGTCATCCGGGGGAGGAACACAGCTTTGCCTTTACATTGCCCGATGATGCCGACCAGAAGATCTACTTGCTCAATCCCTTTTTCGCCCCACCTTTCGACATTTATGAAAATCGCCTGAAGACGCCGTTCAACATCGTGGCCCACGCACGTGCCTCCGTCCTGATCCATGAAATTTCACACCTCAAATGCCTGACCGAAGACGTGGCCTACCTGGACAGCATGCGGCCCTTTCCCGACCTGATAAACCTGAGTATTCGCGGGGCACCACTGCTGAAGACTGAATTGGTGAATCTGCGTGACACGGCCTTGTCCCTCCTCACTCCCGCCACCATTTTGTTCAAGACGTGGAACGAATGGGCATCGGCTTGGGAGGACCTTGGAACCTCCCGGGGGTCGCTGTCAGTCAAACGCAAAGTCCTGCAGATCACCGGCGCAAAGACGCTGGACGACGCTCGGCAGACATTCATGACGGACTCGGACAAACGCATCAGCACCATCCTGGCCAACGCGGACTCCATTACCTATCTGATTACGCAGGTGGGACGCGTGCTCGATATGGGAGCCTGAGCAAGCCTGAAAGGGAAAGTCCTGTTTTTTAAGGAGGATTGCAAACGAGAATAGCTCCCAATTGATGCGCAATCGCCATGATGGATGTTCTCGCCGTCCCGTTGTGGAGGTTAGAATGTATGAAATCAGGATGAGTTAATGACCGAAAAGTCCCTTTCAGAAGCCGAATATGACGCTATCACCGACGCCGCGGCGCATTGGTGCATGCGTTTGCACGCCAGCGATTGCATGAGTGCTGAACGTGAGGCTTTTGCACAATGGCACGACGCCCACCCGCTGCACGCCTTCGAATACGCGGCGATGCTGGAGATCTGGGATGTCGCTGACCACCTGCCACGCAATGAACCCACCGCTGTCGTGGTGCCGTTCAAGCCTCGCAGCCGTTTGCGAACTTACGCAGTCGCGGCGGCTATCAGCCTGGTTGCGCTGCCCCTGGCGGCCTTTACCGGTTGGGAAGCAGGCTGGTTGCCAAGCGCTTATGAGCACTATGACGCCACCCACGGGTTGCGACAGGTCACTTTGAGCGATGGCAGCCAGGTGGAACTCAACCTCGGTACAGAGTTGGTCTACACCCACTACAAGGATCAGCGCCGGGTCACGCTGAAAAAAGGCGAGGCCTTCTTCAACGTCAGCCATGACAGCGCGCACCCGTTTATCGTGCGTGCTGGCGAAGGCCAGGTGCGGGTCACCGGCACCCAATTCAATGTCTGGAAATATGAAGACCAGGTGCGAGTGATGCTGCTTGAGGGCTCGGTGCAGATTTCCAGCGACAAGGTACACGGCAGCGTGCCGCTTACACCCGGCATGCAGGCCAGCTACCAACCAGGTGACGCGACACCACGCGTGCAGGCGATCACACCCAACGATACGGCCCTGGCCTGGCGCCAAGGCAAGTTGATCCTCGACAACCTCGCGCTCACCGACGCACTGCCGTTGATCAATCGCTACTTGAGCAAACCGGTGATGCTGGCAGACGCCAATACCGGGGCTATTCGCATTGGCGGCATCTACAACATCAATGAGGTCAACAACCTCATCCCTTCCCTGCCCAAAGTGCTGCCGGTCTACCTGACCCAGAACGTGGACGGAAACCCCGTACTCAATTCCATCCCGCGTAAAACCCCCAAGGGCTGAGTTTTCCTTCCAGGGCGGGTTTTCTTTCGCCCTCAGTGTCCATTTTTGAAACACCTCACTTGCCTGAACGAACCGCCTTACGCGGATTCATCGTTTAGTTCGCCACCCTGTTTCATTGTTGAAACACCCCATCGGGGCGTCGGGTATGTGCGGGCGGGTCAACGCTGTTCCAACGATGAGACACAACGCTGTTCCTTCCATTGCGTGCCAATCACAAGCTTTTGAATAACAACAAAAAATCAAAAGCGGCACGCCTTCTGCTCTTTCCCTGACAACGCTGTTTAGGGTCAGCGCGAAGAATAAGGAACACTGCCGTGGACACACACAATCCAGGCTCTCTGAGCCTCCTGCTGATCGGTTGCGTACTGAGTGCCAGTGCAAGCCTTCCCGTGTTTGCGGCCGATGATGGCGTGATTGTGATCCAGCGCACCGTCCAAGGTCACATGGCCGGCCGTTCACCCGGCGTCGACCCCAACCCCACCACCGTAAATGCCAACCCCTCGTCACAAGTACTGCGTGCTACCAGCGAACTGGGCGACAGTGATTTCGCCAGGGTCAGCAGCGGTGCCAGCATCACTCGTAGCATTCTGCCTGGAGGCAACCTCCCAGGCCTGAGCAACAACGGCGGCGGCATTGGCCTGGGCGCCGGGAGCGCAAGTGGCCCCGGCAGTGGCAGCAGCATTGCCGGCACGATCAACGGTGCGGTCTCCAGCGGCCTGGCCCCCTTGAATAACATCAGCGGCATGGTTGGGGGAGCGATGAAATGAAGCGCTCCTGGATGCTGCTCGCGGCGCTTGGTTGCACAGCGGCGATGGCCGACAGCAACAACAACGCCACCATCGATAACTCGGGCACTCAGTACAACGGCGTGGCCCTGGTCAACCAGGCCGCCGGCGACCAACAGCAATTGAGCAACAACATCGCCATTTCGACAGGCCACAACGCCCAGTCGAACATGACCATCACACAAAAAATCAGCGGTGTTCCCAACGACCGCTCCCTGAACGCCAAAGCCGCGATCCAGGGCAACTCTTTCAGCAATGGCAACGGCGCACTGAGCGTGAATCAGTCGGCCGGTGTGCAGAACCAGATGATCAATGCCGTGCGGATCAGCGTGAATGCCGGGCCGCAAAGCATCGATGACAGCGTCATGTCGCAGCAGAACGTGACGCTGGCAACCGACTCAGGATTGACCTCTACCACTGGCAGCCGCCAGGTCGTGACCAGCGACCAGGCCTTCACCGGCAGCCGTGGAGTGGTACAGGTCAACCAGAGCGCCGGGGTGGGGAACCGAGTGGCTAACACCCTGAACTTACGACTCAACTGATGGAGCTGAGTCGATAGCTAGACCGTACCAACACTTAACCAACTAATAGAAGCAAGGAGATACACCATGAAAACTTCAATGGCTCTCAAACCACTGGCTTTCGCTCTCGCAGCACTCATGGCTGTTGCAGCTCAAGCAGGCGGTTATCACGCACCTACCACAGCGGCGGCGACCACCCTGGATGGTCAAAGCAACCATGGCAACTTGGTGATCAATGACAAAACCAAGAATAACGCCTCGATCAATGACTCCAACAACCACAACAGCGGCGTGACCAACAGCAACGCCCTGAGTGGTGACAACAACCAAGGCAAAAACGACGTGGCCATCATTTCCGGTGATGCGGACTTCGTGTTCGCCAGCACCGGCACCGCACAATCCAACACCGGCAACGTGGTGGTCAACAACGGCACGCATAACAATGCCTCCCTCAACGACAGTGGCAACCACAACTCGGGTATCACTCAACTGAACGCTGCAGCGGGCACCTCCAACCAAGCCAGCAGCAGCGTTGCCATTGCCTCGGGTAATGGTGACGGCGGTGCCGCAGCGGTCACCGGCGTGCAGGACGTGTCTGCCAACCTGACCTTCAACTCCAGCGGCCACGGCTGGAACAGCAAACCTGTCGTGAACAACGCCAGCATCAACAGCTCGATGAACTATGGCAGTGGGGTGATGAACTCCAACTCCCTATCGGGCAGCAACAACCAAGGTCAGAACAACGTAGCAATCACTCGCTTCTGATCCAGATAGGGCCTTGGCAACAAGGCCCTTTTTATTTCCAGTGTCCAACAGGTCATACGATCATGCGCCTCGTTGCCTTCCTCCTTCTGCTGACACTCACCAGCCCGACCTGGGCGGGGCAAATGGCTGTGGTCATGCCCAATGGCGCAGTGATCTACAAGAATGTCGAAAGCATTCGCGAACGCAAATTCGCCAACCTGGTGGAACAAAAAACCGACTTCAGCTGTGGCGCTGCCGCCCTGGCAACCATCCTGCGCCAGGCCTACTGGAAAGATGTGGATGAAGAGCATGTGATCAAAGGCATGCTGATCAACGCCGACCAGGACCTGGTTCGCACTCAGGGTTTCTCGATGCTGGACATGAAGCGTTACCTGGAAAGCATTGGTATGCGTGCCAGGGGCTATCGGATCAATGGCGAGACGCTACTCACGGTAAAAGTACCCGTGATCGTGCTGCTGGACATCCGTGGCTACAAACACTTCGAGGTGATGCAACGGGCCGATAAGGACTGGGTGTACATCGGCGACTCCGTCCTGGGCAACAAGCGTTATGCACGAGACGACTTCATCAAAGGCTGGAACGGCATCGTGTTCGCCGTCCTCGGCGAAGGCTACGACAAGGCCAATGCCCTGCTCACCCCACCTACGCCCCTGACCGCCAAGAACAAGCTGAACGAGTTCGCCCCAGTCCGGGACAGTGAATTGATGGACTTCGGTTTCATACAAAGCGACTTCTTCTAGAAGCGCATACGGAGCAGGACGCTCCAGGAGCACACAATGAACACCTACCGTTGGCTGACGGTCATGTGCCTGGCAGCCTCAATGCCCGCTCATGCAGCATCGGCGTTCAAGCCGATCGAGCTCAAGGATGCGGAACTGGCCGATTTGCGCGGGCGCTTTGTGATGCCGGGGCGAATTATCAGTTTTGGCTTGGTCATGAGCACCACGTGGACCAATTCCACCGGTGCAACTGTCACGGGCACCGCCAGCATGCAAGTCAACTCATCCACGATTACCCCGCAGTTTTACGTACAAGTCACCGGTCATGACGGCACCGGCATCTCGAAACAGCCCAACGGCACCGGAACGGTCATCGGTGGCAGCGGCCTGGGTACCGGCCAGGGCGTGACCCAAAGCGTGCGCGCCGCCGGTGACGGCAATACGGCCAATAACGGCGTGGACATCAATGTCACGCAAAACGGCCTATCTCCGGCCAATATTGTGCAGTCAGGCCAGGCATTGGTCGCAGGTCAACCGATTACCGGTGGCACAGCCGCAGGCCAGGTGACGGTATCGGCGGTCAATGGCGGGTTGCAACTGGCGCTCTTGGCTAACAACAACCAGGGCCATGCACTGCAGCAAATTGGCGGAGGCAACCTGCTGCAAGGCACGGTTATTCAAGGCAACAGCAACTTCATTAACAACATGACTCAGCTCAATGTTGTCCTTGGAAACCCTGCCTTGAACAACTTGGCGCAGAATCTCAATCTTAATCAACTCAAGGGACTACGCACTCCAGGTTCTTGAACTACGCTGAGCCTCGACACTTACGCTTTAAGAAAGGGACGGCTTATTTCATGCATCGATCGTTATCGTTACGTGCCGTAATTTGTTTGAGCACGCTCCTGCCGGCATCCGTGTTATATGCCGCGCCGGATGCCGACATAGACACGTTGAAAAAGGAACTGCTGGAGCTCAAGCAACGTTACGAAGTGCAGCAAAAAGCACTGGCGGTGCTGGAACAACGCGTAAGGCAAGTGGAAGACCAACCGGCGACACCTGCGCCCAAACGCTTGGCCAAATCTCCGGCCGACTTCCAGAAAGGCGTCACGACGGTCGCGGGCAATACGCCTGGCGTGGGCGCCGCTGCCGCTTCGGGTGGAGCTGCGGGCGGGGCCTCCTACGGCCAGTCATTGAAGGACGATTCGGCTCCCGCACAAAGCGTGAGCAACTTGTACAACGAGGCCAGCGGCTTCTTCGGTAACGGCAAGTTCAGCTTTGAGACCGGTGTCACTTACTCTCGCTACGATGCGCGCCAGTTAACGTTGAATGGCTTCTTGGCACTGGACTCGATCTTCCTGGGCAACATCAACCTGGACCGGATCAAGTCAGATAACTGGACGGTCGACCTTACCGGCCGCTACAACCTCGACAATCGCTGGCAGTTCGATGTGAACGTACCGGTTGTCTATCGAGAATCGACCTATCAGTCCGGTGGCGCCAACGGTGGCAGCGGTACGGCAACCTCTGAACAGTCAGTCACGCGCAACCCGACGATCGGTGACGTCAACTTCGGGATTGCCTATAAGTTCCTCGACGAGAGCATCAACCTGCCGGATGCGGTGGTGTCGGTACGGGTCAAGGCGCCTACCGGCGAAGACCCGTTTGGTATCAAGCTGGTCCAATCCCCCACCAATACCAACCTTTTCGTACCGGAAAACCTGCCTACGGGTAATGGTGTCTGGTCGATCACACCGGGCATCTCCCTGGTCAAGACGTTCGACCCGGCAGTGCTGTTCGGCTCGCTGTCTTACACCCATAACCTGGAAGAGTCTTTCAGTGACATCAGCGCCAACGTCGGCCAGAAGGTGCCCGGCAAGGTACAACTGGGGGATAGTTTCCAGATAGGTGCCGGCGTGGCCTTTGCCTTGAACGAGAAAATGAGTATGTCGTTCTCGGTGTCCGACCTGGTGCAACGCAAAAGCAGGCTCAAGCCTGATGGGCAGGATTGGCAGTCGGTGGTTTCCAGTGATGCCAATGCCGGTTACTTCAACGTCGGCATGACCATCGCGGCCAGCGACAACCTGACCATCGTGCCGAACCTGGCCATTGGCATAACCCCTGACGCACCATCGTTCAGCTTCAGCCTGAAGTTCCCGTACTACTTCTAAAAGCCGCACAAGGAAAAGCCCCGCAACGATAAGGGTCGTTGCGGGGCTTTTCGGTTTACCCGCCCTAGCGGATCTGGTGTTTGTGCAGCAACCGGTAGAACGTCGGCCGGGACACGCCCAGCACGCGGGCTGCGACACTCAGGTTGTCGCTGTGCCGGTTGAGCACATCGCACAGCGCCTGGCGTTCGGCACGGTGCTTGTAATCTTCCAGTGTAGCCATCACTGGCGCGATTGCCTGTCGGCTTTGCAAGCCCAAATCGGCGGCTTCAATCTGGCGCCCTTCCGCCAGCACCAGGCCGCGCCGCACGCGGTTGGCCAACTCCCGCACATTGCCCGGCCACTGGTGCTCGCCCATGGCCACCAACGCATCCTCACTGAAACTGCGAGGACGACGGCCGGTTTCCTGGCTGTAGAAGTGGGAAAAATGGTTGGCCAGCATCCCTACATCGCCGTGACGCTCACGTAACGGCGCGGTCACCACCTGCAGGACATTGAGCCGGTAATACAGGTCTTCACGAAACGTGCCGTTGGCCACGGCTGCTTCCAGGTCAACGTGCGTCGCGGCCAGCACTCGCACATCCACCGGGATGGGCTGGCTACCCCCTACACGCTCTATCTGCTTCTCTTGCAGGAAGCGCAACAGGTTGGCTTGCAGCTCCATTGGCAAGTCGCCGATCTCGTCGAGGAACAGCGTGCCGCCATGGGCCGCTTCGATCCGCCCGACCTTGCGCTGGTGAGCACCGGTAAACGCACCCTTCTCGTGGCCGAACAGTTCGGACTGGATCAGGTGTTCGGGAATAGCGCCGCAATTGATCGCGACAAAGGGCTTGGCATGGCGCTGGGACTGGCGATGCAGGGTCTTGGCCGCCAGTTCCTTACCGGTGCCGCTGTCACCGCGGATCAATACCGGTGACTCGGTAGGCGCCAGTTTGGCCAGCAGCTTGCGCAGCTCCCGGATCGGACGGCTATCCCCCAGCAGTTCATGCTCAGGTTCGTCGACCCGCGCATGGCATTTGCCACGCAAGCGTGCCATGCCAAAGGCACGTCCCAGGGTGACTTGCACCCTGGAGACATCGAACGGCAAGGTGTGGAAGTCAAAAAACCATTCGCAGACAAAATCACCGACGTTTTGCAGGCGCAGCACATCCTGGCTGAGGACGGCGATCCATTCGGTGCCGCTACGACTGATCAACTCCTTGACCGCCTCAGGCCGCTCCAGATGATAAGGCTGCAGGCGCAACAGGCCGACATCGCAAGAGCGCTCACCCACCGCCTCCAGGCTACAACTGTCCACCTCCCACCCCACGCCGCGCAAACCAGGCAATAGGCCGTGACAGTCGTCACACGGGTCGACCACGAGCAAGCGGCGCTGGACAGGTGTAACAACCATGACTATTCCCTGGCGTCAAAATTGTTAAAGTTATTTAGAAACAAGCATTTGTGGCAGTTCCTAGTAACCCTAGCAAGATCTTGACGCCTGCTTTGTACCGTTTCGCTATAAGTAGGCGGCCAAAAGCCACGCCCTCACCCCATGCCGGAAAAAGTTTCGCTGTTCGCAAACTTTCATTCAGCTTTCAAAACAGCCGCTTACATGACGCTAATCACAGAAAGTTGAAATTTATGGTTCTAACATGTGACCCGTACCCCGCCATCGTGCATCAGTACAAGTAACCCGCCGCACGGTCAGCCCAACCGACGGCATTTCACTTGAACGGGCATTTAGAGAGAAGACCCACATGAACGCCCCGCTCCGCATCAACGAAGCTCTTTTGATCGCAGACCGTGCTTTCCAGCCCTTTCAGTGCGTAGCCTGGCACGATGGCAACGGCGCCCTGAGCCTGAGCGTCATCGACCGGACCAATACCCGTATCGGCCGCAAACAGCTGTCTTCGAGCGCCTATACCGACCCGGCGCAACTTGAAAACTTATTGCTGCAAGCCCGCGCCGAACTCGACAAAGATGGCTACCAGTTGCAATCGTGGGCAATGCCGAAGTAATTAACGCAACGTCGATTCGGCTTTCTCGATAAAAACATGGCTTGCGCTACTTCATAGTCGATGTTCGAGCGAAGTCATGAAAGTTGGCGACTCGGGAGACGCTATTGTTGGCGTCCCCGAGCAGGCCACTGCGGTTCTAACGGTTCAGTACAAAGTGCTCGATGGCTTCAGCGGCACCATCTTCGCGGTTGGTGCCGGTGACCACGTTCGCTTGCTGCTTCACTACTTCTTCAGCCTGGCCCATGGCGATCGACAACCCGGCGACTGCAAACATGGCCGGGTCGTTGCCGCCATCGCCGATGGCTGCCGTCTGCTCCAGCGGTACGCCAAGATGCGCCGCCAGGGTTTTCAAGGCTTCGCCCTTATTGGCCTTCAGGGCGGTCACATCCAGGTAAATCGGTTGCGAGCGCGACGCATGGGCCAAGCCCTGCACCTTGGGTTGCAACAGCGCCTCCAGCTCCACCAGCAATTGCGTGTTGTGACTGGCGGCAACGATCTTGTCGACACGATCCAGGTAGGGCTCGAAACTTTCCACCACCAACGGTCCATAACCCAGGCCCGCCGCTTCCACGGCCACCATCGGTCCAGGCGGATCACGACGCAGCCATTCACCGTCGGCGAACAGCCAGACTTCCACGTCCGGCTCCGCCGAAAACAGCGCCAGGGTGATCAGCGCCGCTTCCGCCGGCAAGTGATGGGCGACCAACACACTGCCGTCCGGGTTGACCAGCGTACCGCCATTGAAGCCGGCCACTGGTATGTCGATACCGAACGCTTCGACCATCTGCAACATGGCCTTGGGCGGTCGCCCACTGGCCAGGCTGAAGAACACACCGGCGTCACGCAGCGCGCGCACTGTATCCAGGGTGCGCTGGCTAGGCAGGTGATCGGGGCGCAAGAGCGTCCCGTCCATATCACTCAAGACAAATCGGATGGGATGAATCGCTGCGTCACTCATCCGAGACTGTGCCAAGTGCGGCCATCACGGGCCAACAGTTCGTCGGCGGCGGCCGGACCGTCTTCACCGGCCTTATAGGCCTGGATACCGTCATCTTCCTTCCAGGCGTCGAGAAACGGCTGCACCGCCCGCCAACCGTTCTCAATGTTATCGGCACGCTGGAACAAGGTTTGGTCGCCGGTCATGCAGTCGTAAATCAGGGTTTCGTAACCCGTCGACGGTTGCATCTCGAAGAAATCCTTGTAGTCGAACCCCAACTCGATATTGGCCATTTCGAGGGTCGGCCCAGGCTTTTTGGCCAGCAGATCGAACCACATGCCTTCGTTAGGCTGGATCTGGATTTTCAGGTAAGTGGGCTTGAGCTCATCCACATCGGTGTCGCGAAATTGCGCATAGGGCGCGTGCTTGAAGCAAATCACGATCTCGGTGTCGCGAATACTCATACGCTTACCGGTGCGCAGGTAGAACGGCACACCCACCCAGCGCCAGTTGTCGATCATCACCTTGAGGGCGACGAAAGTCTCGGTGCTGCTGTCGGGCGCCACATTGGCTTCTTCACGATAACCCGGCAGCGGCTTGCCGCCGATTTCACCAGCGGTGTACTGACCGCGAACCGAGTTGGCCCGCGCATCCTCCAGGGACCACGGCCGGATCGCCCCGACCACCTTGGCTTTCTCACCACGCACCGCATCGGCGCCGAACGCCGCCGGTGGCTCCATGGCCACCATCGCCAGCAACTGGAACA
The DNA here is from genome assembly GCF_050739995.1 of Pseudomonas sp. Lineage (GTDB taxonomy): Bacteria > Pseudomonadota > Gammaproteobacteria > Pseudomonadales > Pseudomonadaceae > Aquipseudomonas. The sequence continues at coordinate 23,359 of NZ_JBOICG010000671.1, forward strand.
GGTGGTTGGGCACCATGTCACGCAGGGTGCCGGTTTTCTCGAAGAAATTACCCCGGGTTTCCACACCGACGGTTTCCGCCGCAGTGATCTGCACGTGGTCGATGTAATGGTTGTTCCAGAACGCTTCGAAGAGCACGTTGGAGAAACGGCTGATCAGGATGTTCTGCACCGTTTCCTTGCCCAGGTAATGGTCGATGCGATAGATCTGCTTCTCGCTCATCACCTTGAGCAGGCATGCGTTCAAGGCTTCAGCGGTGGCTAGGTCGGAACCGAATGGTTTTTCGATGACCACGCGGCGGAAGCCATCATCGGTTTCATTCAGCAAGCCGGCACTGCCAAGGCGCTGCACCACTTCACTGAAGAAGCGCGGCGCGGTAGCCAGATAAAACACCGCATTACCGGTGCCGCTGTCGGCGATCTTCTTACCGATATCAGCGTAGGTGCTGTCATCGAGGAAGTCGCCCTCTACGTAACTGATGCCTTTGGCCAACTGCGCCCACAGTTCTGGGTCCAATGCATTTTCGGCATTGCCCCGGACTTTGCTGGCAGCTTCGGTACGAATGAAATCCTCGAGCTTCTTGGCGAAGTCGACATCGCTGATGGCGTTGTGATCAACGCCAACAATACGCAGGCCATCGCCCAGCAGCCCGTCACGGCTGAGGTTGTACAGCGCCGGCATGAGCAGGCGCTTTACCAAATCACCATGGGCACCAAACAGAAACAGCGTGGTGGGCGGAGCGGGTTCGGCCTTGGGTTTCTTGCCGTTGGCGGTCATTTTTTGGAGGTCTCCACGTGACCGCCAAAGCCGAAGCGCATGGCAGACAGCATTTTGTCACCGTAGGTGCTCTGCTGGCGCGAACGGAAACGAGCGAACAACGAAGTGGACAGCACGGGCACCGGCACGGCTTGTTCCATGGCGGCTTCGATGGTCCAGCGACCTTCGCCGCTATCGGCCACGGAGCCGGAGTAGCCGTCGAGTTTCGGATCGGTGGCCAGGGCGTCGGCGGTCAGGTCCAGCAACCACGACGACACCACGCTGCCACGGCGCCACACTTCGGCGATGTCGGCAACGTTGAGGTCGAAGCGTTCGTGCTCCGGCAGGTTCTCCGAGTTTTTGGTCTTGAGAATGTCAAAACCTTCGGCAAAGGCCTGCATCATCCCGTACTCGATGCCGTTGTGGATCATCTTCACGAAATGCCCGGAGCCTGCAGGGCCGGCATGGATGTAGCCTTGCTCGGCACGGCTGTCGGCGGAGCTGGAACGGTCCTTGGTACGTGGGATGCTGCCCAGGCCCGGCGCCAGGCTTTTGAAGATCGGGTCGAGGCGCTGTACGGTTTCGGTGTCGCCGCCGATCATCATGCAGTAGCCACGCTCCAGGCCCCAGACGCCACCCGAGGTGCCGACGTCGACGTAATGCAGGCCTTTTTCCGACAGAGCCTTGGCGCGACGGATGTCATCCTTGTACATGGTGTTGCCGCCATCGATGATCACATCACCGCTTTCCAGCAGCGCGCTCAGCTCGTTGATGGTGTCTTCGGTGGGAGCGCCCGCCGGCAACATCACCCACACGGCGCGCGGCTTTTGCAGGCCGGCCACCAGGGCTTTCAAGTCGGCGACACCGGTGGCGCCCTCCTAGCTCAAGCCTTTGACGAAGGCTTCGTTACGGTCGTATACAACGGTGGTATGCCCATTGAGCATCAGGCGCCGCGCAATGTTACCGCCCATGCGGCCTAGTCCGATAATCCCCAGTTGCATGTGCTGATGCTCCTAACTACTAAAAAATGTGTGACATAGTTTATAGCGCAATGAGGCTAATGAGGGTTAGTCCAGAGCAGATACGTGTAGTTTCATGACAAAAAAGTTGCCATCGTTTCAGCATCACCCCGGCAAAAGTCACACGACCACCAAAAATAAAAAAGTTCCATTGCCCAAAAAAAGAATTCAGACTTGCTGCCGACTGTTGCCGAGCACCTCGATCCGAGCACTCCGGCACCGCGATCTACCGGCTATTTGCGAGGCAAGCAATGAGCACAGCACACATGACCCGTCCGCCACAGACCCTCTACGTCACTGTCCGTCGTGATGAACTGCGCCAGTTGAAAGACGAACGTGATCAGTTGCAGCAGGAAGTCCTGCGCCTGCGTTCACACCTGCAAGCCCAGCTGGATCAGGCCTCCAGCGCCAAGGCCACGCTCTGCTGAGCACCTCCCGTTAAAGCTTTGTAAGGCAATAACTACAGAAAACTCACAAAGTTTTCACACTCCGCTCCTGATACTCCCGATCCGCGATGCCGCTCACTTACTGAGCGGCCCGATGTCGTGCGCCTATGCGCGGCAATCATTGACTGATGGGGCGCTGGATGGCGATGTTCAAACGCAGCACGACGACTGCGAAAGGCTTTGACTGGGCCGGCCTTGGCTGGCTATTTCTGTTTTTCTGGTATTTCTCGGGTATCACCCAACTCCTTATCCAACTGACCGGCACGTCCGGCTTCAGTGGTTTCCGTCAAGCCTTCTTCATGAGTGCGCTGTGGCTGGCGCCCATGCTGCTGTTCCCGCGCCGCACGCGCCTGCTCGCGGCCTTGATCGGTGTGGTGCTGTGGGCCTGTTCCATGGCCAGCCTGGGCTACTTCTTCATTTACCAGCAGGAGTTTTCCCAGAGCGTCATCTTCATCATGTTCGAGTCGAACATCTCTGAAGCGGGCGAATATGCCACCCAGTACTTTGCCTGGTGGATCATATTGGCGTTCATCGCCCATACCGCCATGGCGGTCTTCCTGTGGACACGCCTGCGCCCGGTCTACCTGCCGCGTGGCCAGTCGATATTGGCAGCCGTCGCCATTGTGGTAGCCGTTGTCGGTTATCCGCTGGTCAAGCAGTTCGCCACCAGCGACACCCGGGAACAAGCCATCGAGCGCTTCGAAACCCGCATCGAGCCAGCAGTGCCTTGGCAGATGATCGTTGCCTATCGCCGCTACACCGAACAACTGAACAACATGCAAGGCATGCTGACCAGTGCCAGCCAGATTCCGCCCTTGAAGAACCTCAAGGACACCATGGCCGGCCAGCCGTCGACCTTGGTGCTGGTCATCGGTGAGTCCACCAACCGCCAGCGCATGAGCCTCTACGGTTACCCGCGCAATACCACGCCGGAACTGGACAAGCTGCGCGACCAATTGGCCGTGTTCGATAACGTCATCACCCCGCGCCCTTACACCATCGAAGCGCTGCAACAGGTGCTGACCTTCGCTGACGAAGAGAACCCGGACCTGTACCTCAAGACGCCGTCGATCGTCAGCGTGATGAAACAGGCCGGCTACAAGACCTTCTGGATCACCAACCAGCAGACCATGACCAAGCGCAACACCATGCTCACGACCTTTTCCGAACAGGCCGACGAACAGGTGTACTTGAACAACAACCGCAACCAGAACGCCCGCCAATACGACGGCGACGTGCTGGCACCGTTCTCCAAGGCCCTGGCCGATACCGCCGAACGCAAGTTCATCGTGGTGCACCTGCTGGGCACCCACATGAGCTACCAGTACCGCTACCCGGAAACTTTCGACAAATTCACTGACCGCCAGGGTGTGCCCGACGGCATCAGCGATGAACAGCTGCCGATCTACAACAGCTACGACAACGCCGTGCTGTACAACGACTTCGTCGTCTCGAGCCTGATCAAGGACTACGCCAAGACCGACCCGAATGGCTTCCTGCTGTACCTGTCGGACCACGGTGAGGACGTCTACGACTCGGCTGGCCACAACACGCTGGGCCGTAACGAGGGCAAGCCGACTGCGCCGATGTACACCATTCCATTCATGGCCTACGCCTCGCCCAAGTGGCGTGAAACCCACGACTGGAGCTTTGCGGCAGACTTGCAGCGCCCGTACAGCAGCTCGCAACTGATTCACACCTGGGCCGACCTGGCCGGGCTGAGTTTCGATGAATGGGACCGCAGCAAGAGCCTGGTCAACGACAGCTTCAAACCGCGACCACGTTTGATTGGCGACCCCTACGCACGCCAACAAAAGAGTCTGATTGATTTCAGCTTGCTCAAGCCAAAGAGCCCGGACGCTGCCGACGTAGTGCTCAAATAATCATTGAGTTGATTATCCCTCCCCCTTCCCGAAGGTAACAAAAACGTTAACTTCGGGGCATCCACGCGTTAATTCCCACTTAATAAGATAGCCCTATAGTCGTCCCATGAACCTAATCACGGAACGACTGGGCACCTATCACTCTTAATGGGAATACCGTAATGAAACTCTCGACTTTGATGCTTGCCAGCCTGATGACCCTGACCTCGGTCGCCGCCTTTGCCGAAGGCGGTTCAGAGCGTTCGAAAGAGTTCTACAACAACTTCAACCTCGTCCAGCAACAAACCCACGGCACCACTGAACAGACTGCCGCCGCCGATGGCAAAAGCGTAAAAACTTCTACCGTTGAAGAAAAAAGTTCGGAACAGCTTCCGAAAAGTTGATTTAACGCTGACTTAATCCGCAGGACCCTATGCCATTCCGCTCCTTTGGCAAAGGTTAACTTGGCGCCATCTAATGGCGCCTTTTTTATGCATGTTATTTATTAAAGTGATTTCTTCCAGAACAACATGCGGCCATGGGCTGGATCAAAGATCGAATCCTCGAAACCGAATTTGCGGTACGCCGACTGCGCAACCGTATTGCCCTCCAGCACTTCAAGAGTGATCTTGCAGCAACCGCGCTGACGCGCGATCTCTTCAACCTTCTGCAGCATCTTCTGACTCAACCCCAAACCACGGAACGCCTGCATCACCACCACATCGTGGACGTTGACCAAGGGACGGCAGGCAAAGGTCGAGAACCCTTCAAAGCAATTGACCAACCCTGCCGGCTCACCCCCGACGAACGCCAGCACGCTGAATGCATGAGCACGCTTAGCCAGTTCAGCAGGCAGTTGCTCCAACAAGTCGGCGGACAAGGTCTGGCCACCGCCCATAGGGTCCTGCGCGTAATGATTAAGCACCTTGCCAATGGCTTGCGCGTGTACAGGGTTTGTGTAGCTTGCTTGCAGCACCAGGATGTCTGGGGTGTCCATTTCCTTCCTCGATCACGACAACAAGGGAACCGGTTCCCATTGAGAAGGACGATTGTAAGCGTGGAGCCGGACACAGATGAAGGAGATTAACTACAAATACCCGACAGAAAGCACGAAGGTTGCACGTATCAAGCAGGTGCCACGGACGCTATACGAGCATTTTTCCTAGGCGCCGAAACGCTGCAACTGCATCTCTTGCAAGCGGCTCAGGGTGCGACGGAACGCAAACTCCAGGTAGCCTTCGGTGTAGAGCTGGTCCAGAGGCACCTTGGCCTCGATGAACAGCGGCACCTTGCGGTCATAGCACTCATCCACCAGCGCGATGAAACGTCGCACACTGTCATCGTGCACCGACAATGCCGGCAGCTCGCGATCGCCGGCCTCGACACGCTGCGCACCATCCTCGGTGCCACGGGCGATCCGACCTGGACGTGTCTGGGCGCTCAGACTCGGGACTTCGCCCAACAGAATGGCCTTGAACCGATCGCACAGCAGCATGAAGTCCATCGCCGACAGCGCTTGCTCGCACAGGTCGGCATATCGGCACCACAGCACGCTGTCGCTGGAGCGCACCGCCACGAGGGTTCGATGACCCACGCTGACTGGCCCCTCGGAGATGACTTGCCCCTCACTCAATTGCTTGAACAACGCGGCAAGCGCATCCGGCTGATTGACCCAATAGCGCTGCAGGCCAACGCCCGGATGCAGGCGATGGTCTTCGACGCCATCCACCGCCACAACCTGCATATGCCGCTTGATCGCCTCGATACCCGGCAGGAAGCGCTCACGATTGAAACCATCGGCATACAGCTGGTCCGGTGGCTGATTGGACGTGCTGACCATCACCACGCCCTCCTCGAACATTACCTGGAACAGGCGACCGAGGATGATCGCGTCACCGATATCATTGACGAACAGCTCATCAAAACACAGCACACGCACTTCCCGGCTCAACTCGCGGGCCAATGCCTGCAAGGGATCATGGGTGCCGGTGAGCTGGAACAAGCGTTGGTGCACCCAGCCCATGAAGTGATGAAAGTGCTGACGCCGGGCGGGTACTTGCAGGC
>NZ_JBOICG010000672.1:0-8169 GCF_050739995.1 Pseudomonas sp.
TACTGGCACTTGCCGTATTACCCGGCGTCGCCGGCATCGAAGAGGACCGGCTCGCACCGGGTACGGTCACGGTTCTGGCTATGCCCGGTCACTCCATTTTCCCCTCAATCAACGCGCTCATTACCCACCGCGGCTGGAACATAACGTCCATGAGCCTGGAGCCAGGACGCCTGAACGATGTCGTTCACCATCTCAGCCAAGAGGTATCCCCTTGAAACTACTACCCACTATTTTCAAACGCCAGCTCATCAGTTATGCCTCCTCACCAGAGACCTATTTGAATGTGGCAGTGTTCTTGGTGCTGTGTACCGTACTGGGTTTGCACACTCAGCACTGGATGGAACGAAACAGCAGCGACTTGCAGGCGTTCTTCGAGCTTCACCCCTGGCTCTATCTTCTGCTGATCCCCACGCTATCGACGCAGCTGTGGTCAGATGAACACAATGCGAGCTTTTCCAATATGATGAAAATCTTGCCTATTACCTCTGCTGAACGTGTAATCGGAAAGTTTATGGCGGCCTGGGTCGTGTGCAGTATTGCCCTGATATTAAACTTCCCGATAGTCATCGCCGCTAACTATCTTGGCACCGCCGACAACAGCATTATCGCCTCGCAATTCATCGCCAGCTGGTTATTGGCAGGTAGTTACCTGGCCGTCGGTAGCTTCGTATGCGTACTGACACACCAACGCATTGTGATTTTCCTACTGACATTAGGCCTATTGCTGACAGCCAGTGGACTTTCGTCAGCTCTGGATGCGCTTGAACATCAGGCGCCGATATGGGTGATTGATAGCTTGATATCGCTCAACCCTATCTTACGCTTCAGTACGATGGACAATGGAAAACTGACCCTTCATGACAGTGCTTACTTCATCAGCATCATCTTTTTTTTCCTATCCGCTACAACCCTCACACTCAACTACAAAAACCGCTGAGAAGGATAGCCCCTGATGCGATCCGCTCTTCGTACGGGTATGACACTCATCGTCATATCGTTAATTTTCCTCGCATTCAATCTCGTCTGGGTAAAAAAACTGCCTGATGCCCGCTGGGATTTTTCACAAGATAAAATCCACACTTTATCGCCAGCCGTACGGGACTTTCTCAAAACCCTCGAAAGCCCACTGGATTTGTATTACTTCAACTCGATCAATGACCCCAAGAAAAGCCACACATTGGAGCGCTACGGCCAACAGGTGGAAGACTTACTCAAGGAGTTCGAGAAGACGGCCAAGGGCATGATCAACCTACACGTTATCGACCCAACTCCTTTTTCCGAAGAGGCCTACAGGGCCAGTTTATTCGGGCTTGATAATACGCAAGGATTCCTGGGCCTCATCGGCACCCGCGCTGGCCAAAGTGCGCAACGCATCGAAGCCTTCAACCCGGACCAGGCGTCCTTGCTTGAGTACGAAATCAGCCATCTGATCCATCAATTGATGCACCCCGGGCGCCCAACCGTCGGCCTGCTGTCAGGCCTTGCGTTAAACACGTCTGCCGGAGAGCTATTGGCGCACCTGAACGAGCATTTCAACCTGGCTGAACTGGCTTCCAATATCGCCCAGGTGCCACCATCGATCGACACGCTGATGGTAGTGCATCCGCGCGCCCTGCCCGAGCAGACCCTGTATGCGATTGAACAATATGTATTGAAGGGCGCCAAGCTGATGATTTTTATTGATCCGCGGAGCGAAATGGACACAAACCCCGCATCGTCAGGTTCCCGACTGGATGGGCTGCTGGCCGCATGGGGTGTACAGATGCAGACGGACAAGCTGTTGGTCGATAACCTCTACGCCTCATCGACCACCCAAGACCCAAACAAGCCAACGGTATTACGCCCGGCCTTGCTGAACCTGCCACGACAGGCCATGACCGCCAGCGATGTCAGCAGTTGGAAACTGAGCTCAATGATCGTATCGAGCAGCGGCGCCCTTTCTCGCACTCGGAAAAGCCGAACGACATTCACCCCACTGCTGCGAAGCTCCCGACGGTCCCAACTGATTGACGTAGGAAGTTATGCTTCAGCGACGCAGTTCGACTCATTCATCGATGAAGCGGCTGCGCCTGGACAGGCCCATGTCATCGCAGCTCGCCTTGAAGGCCCCGCCTACTCGGCATTTCCCGATGGCATTAACGGACAGCCACCCGGTTTGCAGAAGACTGCGCAGATCCAGGTGGTGTTGGTCGCCGACACGGATTTACTCGCAGACGCGGTCATCCGTTCCGCTCCCAACAACAATGTGCAGTTTGTCTTGAATACATTGGATAACCTGGCGGCGCCCCCAGCGCTTGCGAATATTCGGCCACGTACCTTCACCCGCCCCCTGCATGTGCTTGAACACATGCGCGACGCAGCGGCACAGGCTTATCAGGAGAAATCGGGAGAGCTGGAGCGACGACTTGAACGCACAGAACAAGAGTGGCAGCGGCTGGCCCCACAGATCGCAGGTTTTGGCGCCCAGGCTGTCGATACCAATACCCAGTTACAAGCGCTCAATAAAGAACGGCTGCGACTACCCATGGAGCTGAATGCACTGGAGGTCGAGGCTTATGCGCGTGTGCATCGCTTCGAACACCTCCTGAAACTGCTCCTGATCGCAACTGTGCCGCTACTGTTGTGCCTGATCGCCTGGGGGCTTTCTCTTTGGCTGCGCCGGCGTCGGGCGCTTTCTTCATCGCCCCGTCACTGAGTACTCAACGGCGGGCAATCAGCCCTTGCCGGGCAATACGCGTCAGTTGGCGGATCACTTCATCGGCATCGCTGGCGCTAGGCGCCTGGATCACCGCAAGGTCGAAACTGTCGCTGGCAAAACGGGTCAGGGAATCGCCGTCTTCAACAAACTGAATCAGAAACGCCGAGGGCCGCCCGGTGCGACGGGGCCAGCCATCCAGGTAACGCAACAGCGTGGGTTGGTGCTTGCCGCCAAGGAGGATCTTGGGGTTACGTTGGGTCAGGTCCGCAGTGATTGGGGCCAGGCGAATAAGGGGGCGTAGTGCATTCATCGTGTCGTGTCTCTGCCTCAAAAGTCTGCGGGCAGGTGAGAGGCAACACCGAACCAGCGCTTTAGCGGTATTTCGAAGTGTGCTCTGCATGAGATAACACGCTTCTGTCGGGCTGTATGAGTCCCAGTGGCGCCCCGCAATTAGCTGTTTAAATCGGCGCATGAGCAGCATCCTAGAGAAGCCGATGGGCCAGTGTCAAGAATCCCAAGCAACGAAAAAGCCCGCTCATGGCGGGCTTTTTCAGGGGGTTACCCAGGGATCAGCGGCTGATGGCTCCATCGGCCGACAGTTTGCCAGCGCCTTCCAACATCACCGCCAGCGAGCCGCCCAGCAAAGCCAATGCGAACTCATAACCGTTGTTGGCCATGAACAGACCGTTGTGGATATGCACCGAGAAAATCGCCACCAGCGATAGAATGGTCAGGCCCAATGCCGCAGGGCGCGCCAACAGGCCGATGATCAACGCCAGGCCGGCAAAGAACTCGGTACCACCCGACAATACTGCCATCAGGGTGCCCGGAGCCAGGCCGATGCTTTCCATCCATTGCGCCGTGCCAGCCAGGCCGTAACCGCCAAACCAGCCGAACAGTTTCTGCGAACCGTGGGCGGCGAAGATAATACCGACGAAGATACGCAGAATCGTCAGGCCATACCCGGCGCGGGTGGACAGAATGCTTTTGATCAGTGGGCTCATGGGGATAATCCTTTTCAAAGTAGGGTTGGGTTGGCCGCTATATTAATCAGATTAAGCAATGATAAAAGCCGAAAATATGCCTTATCAATATCGAAATAATCGATTATTTGCGTGAGACGATCTTTGGCCCAGCCGGCTCAAGGGACTCCCGCTCCCGATTGAACGCCAGGTAGTATTTGTTCACGCTATTAACATAGCTGACGCCGCCCATCCCCACCTGCTCCATGGCAATGCGTTCAACCTGGAAGAACCACTGATTCGGATTAAGCCCACGCCGACGGGCCTCCGCACGCATGCCCTGCACCCGCTCCGGCCCCATGTTGTAAGCGGCCAGCACAAAGGCCATGCGTTCTCTCTCGTTGAGCTTGGGGCTGGCGAAGAATTTGCGACGGATCATCGCCAGGTAACGCGCCCCTGCCTGCACATTGCTATCAAGGCTCTCGATATTATTCACCCCAACTCGCTGCGCCGCCGAAGGGGTGATCTGCATCAAGCCGGTCGGGCCGCCACTGTTGCGCGCTCCGGGGTCGAGGGAGGACTCCTTGAAAGCCAGCGCGGCCAGGTTCAACCAGTCCATGCCTTGCTCCCGGGCGTGCTTTTGCAGAACTGGGCGCAGCTTCTCCAGGCGCTGACGATCAGCGCGGGCCAGCGGGTTGCGTACCTGATAAAGGCGTCGGTAAATCCGTTGAAAGGCCACATCCTGGTCGGACGGTGTTCGATAGGTCTTGAGGAACCGGTCAATGCTGGCCCGCAGCATTGAGGCATCCTGACGCACGAACCAATACTCGTCACCTGGCTCACTGATCGCCACCTGCTTATCAAAACGCAGCTTGGGCAGGATCTTCGACCAGCGTTCGGCAATGGGTTTCTCGACGATGGTCAAATGGAAGATCCCGGCCTGGACCATCTCCAGCACATCTTCCACTGCCAGTGTCGGGTCGACCCACTCCACCTTCACGGGTGGTTGCTTGTGCAGCGCCAGCTTCTGGTTGACTTGGCTGATGGCATCCGCTGCGGCACTGCCGGTGGTCAGCATCAACGTGCGCCCGGACAATTGCTCAAGCTTGGTAAACCGTCGCTCGCCCTTAACGCCCACCAACCACAACGGCACATTGCTGACTATCGGGTCGCTGGCGCTGATCCTGTGTGCAGCCTTCACATCCAGCAGTTCACCAGGGGCCACCAAGTCGCCTTCACCCCGGGCCAACGCGCCCAGCAACTGATCCTTGGCCTTGGGAATGATCTTGAGGTTGATTTCTTCACCGTCACGGGCGTGACCGTTCAGGTACTGCTCAAAGGCCCGCAAGCGATGGTATTCGACACCGATGGCCTGGCCCTGGATTTCGCCAGAGCTGTTGCGACTCTGGTTGACCAGCACCCGCAAGGTGCGGCTGGAACGAATCTGTGCCAGGTCTCGCACCTTGCCGGGCTTGGTCACTTCCAGCGGGCCATCCAGACGCGCCACCGCCGCCATGGGCAGCAGTAACGTCAGGCACAACATAAGCAACGCCGAGGGTCGGATCATCCGCTCTCCGGAAAGAATACTGGCCAGCGCCATCGTGAAAGACGAGGTGCTGGAGGTCAGAAACAGAGCGCTTTAAGCGCTGGCAAGGCACGCAACGGCGGCACGGAAGAAGGCGTTCGGCCAACCACAATGTCACTTGCGACGTTCAAAGACAGCTTTAACTCGTTGTAGTTCTTGGTTTTCTTATAAATCTACAGCTCTGATATGCTTTCCGGCCGCAGGCGGAGATAGCACCATGCAACTCATTGATATCGGCGTCAACCTGACCAACCCCAGTTTCGACGAGAGGCACCAAGCGGTTCTTGACCGTGCCTATGCCGCCGGCGTGCAGCAATTAGTACTCACCGGCACCAGTGTCGACGACAGCGAACAGGCCCTCGAACTGTGTGTAAAACTCGATGAAAGCGGCCAGCGGTTGTTCAGCACCGCCGGCATCCACCCGCACTCCGCCAGCGACTGGAATAGTGATAGCGCACAGCGCTTACGCGGTTTGCTCAGCGAAAGCCGCGTGCGTGCGGTGGGTGAATGCGGGCTGGATTTCAACCGGGACTTTTCCCCGCGTCCACAACAGGAAAAAGTCCTCGAGGAACACCTGGCCTTGGCAGTCGAGCTGAAACTGCCGGTGTTTCTCCACGAACGCGACGCCAACCAGCGCCTGTTGGAGATCCTCAAGGACTACCGAGACCACCTGACCGCCGCCGTGGTGCATTGCTTCACCGGCGAACAGCAGGCGCTGTTCAGCTACCTCGATCTTGACCTGCACATCGGTATCACCGGTTGGATCTGCGACGAACGCCGTGGGACGCATCTTCATCCACTGGTCAGGGAAATTCCCCGTGGTCGTCTGATGCTGGAAAGCGATGCGCCGTACCTGCTGCCGCGCACCTTGCGACCAAAACCGAAAAATGGGCGCAACGAACCGGCTTATCTACCCGAAGTGCTGCGCGAAGTCGCCCTGCACCGTAACGAAGCCATCGAGGACCTGGCCGAGCACAGCACCGCCAGTGCTCGCGCCTTTTTTGGCCTGCCTCAAGTGGATTGATGCGGCGCATTGACCCATGTCAAAACCGGTTTTCGGAGTAGCGGCACAATAATGGCACCTTGCCAATACTGTTTCCGCTATCAGAGAAAACCTTCCATGGGTGCCTGGCTTAGCAATATCTCGCTGAAATACAAATTCTGGGCCGTCAACGCGGTCGCCTTCATCACCACTCTGCTGCTGGTGCTGTACGCCGTGCAGCTTGAACAACAGGCACGCAGCGACGCATCCCAAACCTCTGCGCAGGAGCAGGCGCGCGTGCTCGCTGCCTGGCCCGTCGACAAGGCGTTGCCCAAGGGCGAGCATTGGCTGGAGTTTGCGCAGGGCCAAGTGCCACAACTGGCAGACCAGGATCTGTCAGCCCTGAGCAGCGCCAGCGGCTGGGTCGAGCTTGATCACATGCCCCTGTTCGGTGAAAACCCGCTGATCGGCGCCGAAGTCATCACCCGCGCGAACGGGCAACAGATCGCCGTGTTGGCCTACGGGCGCAGCCTGAGCCAGGTCTTCAGCGAACGCTTCGCCAACTACGCCGTGGCCGTGCTGATCCTGATGCTGGCAATGCTCGGCGCCTCGCAATTGCTGATCCGCTTCCTGCTCAGCCAGCTCAACACACTCAAGGATGTGATGCTGCATGTCGAAAAAACCGGCGACCTGTCAGCCCGCGTACCCTTGGCCTGCAAAGACGAAGTCGGCCAGATGGCCAGTGCGTTCAACGCCATGCAGGCCGGCTACCAGCGCGTGGTCAATACCGTGGCGCGCACTGCCCAACAACTGGACGAGGGCGCAGCACGCCTGGCCAGCAGCATGAACGAGGTGCAGCACGGCATGCTCGGCCAGCAAAGCGAAACCGACCAGGCCGCTACCGCTATCAATGAGATGACGGCCACGGTCTACCACATCGCCCAGCACGCAGGCGCCACCCGCGATCTGTCCCAGTCTGCCGACACACTCGCCGGCAGCGGCCAGGAAGTGGTCATTCGTGTGCAGCGCTCGATCGCCGGGCTGTCCACCGGCGTGCAACAAACTGCCGAAATGATCCAGAAACTGGCCGAGGACAGCCAGAAAATCAACGGCGTGGTCAGTGTCATCCACAGCATCGCCGAACAGACCAACCTGCTCGCCCTCAACGCCGCCATCGAAGCCGCCCGCGCCGGGGAAATGGGACGTGGCTTTGCCGTGGTTGCCGACGAAGTGCGCAACCTCGCCAAGCGTGTGCAGAGCTCCACCGATGAAATCACCCGCATGGTCTCGGCGCTGCAAGCCGGCACCCGCGATGCGGTGGACTTCATGCAGGAAAGCTCATTCAAGGCCGACGACTGCGTGCAACAGGCTCAGGAAGCCGGTGTCGCACTGGCCGAGATCACCGGCGCCGTGGCACAGATGCGCGAAAGCAACACCCAGATCGCCGTGGCCGCCGAGCAGCAAAGCCATGTGGCCGAAGAGATGAACCGCGCGGTGGTGAGCATTCGCGATGTGACTGAAAACACCGTACAGCAGACCGTGGACTCAGCCACCACCAGCAATGAACTGGCGACGTTGGCTGGGGAGTTGAGCAAGGCAATTGGGCAGTTGAAGTTGTAGGACTTCTTGCCCAGTAATCTGTCTCCTACGACCGATATTCCATTGACCTGATGTTTTGATGAAACATCCCAGCCATCCTGACGAATAACGCCGACTTCTTTACCTGACGAACCTCTGCAAAGTCCTTCGCCTGATCACACAGTGCGAGGGATTGCAGATGGTTTACCGAGTGAATGTTCCGGTTGACGGGGCTGCGTTTTGAATCCGGCCATTGGCAGGCTGGCCCTGACCCCAATGGATGCAAAGACGGTCGATGCTGAAGTCGTCTTCCGTGAATTTCGTGAATGCCTGAACACGTTTGACGACTGGGCTGAACGCTTCT
>NZ_JBOICG010000673.1:0-4345 GCF_050739995.1 Pseudomonas sp.
GTGCCCGCATCGCAGGCAAGCCAGCTCCCACAGAAAAACGACCCACAGTGCTCCCAAGAATTTGCGTCATCCGAGGTTTTTGAAATGAATGTTTTGATCATTGGCAGCGGTGGCCGTGAACACGCCCTGGCCTGGAAAGTTGCCCAGGACCCGCGCGTCCAGAAAGTATTCGTGGCCCCCGGCAACGCCGGCACCGCCATTGAAGCCAAGTGCGAGAACGTCGCCATCGACGTGCTGGCCCTGGAGCAGTTGGCCGACTTCGCCGAGAAGAACGTCTCCCTGACCATCGTTGGCCCGGAAGTGCCGTTGGTGGCCGGCGTCGTGGATCTGTTCCGCAGCCGTGGCCTGGATTGCTTCGGCCCGACCGCCGGTGCTGCCCAGCTGGAAGGCTCCAAAGCCTTCACCAAGGATTTCCTGGCGCGCCACAAGATCCCGACCGCCGACTACCAGAACTTCACCGAGATCGAGCCGGCCTTGGCTTACCTGCGTGAAAAAGGTGCACCGATCGTGATCAAGGCCGACGGCCTGGCCGCCGGCAAGGGCGTGATCGTAGCCATGACGCTGCAGGAAGCCGAAGACGCCGTGCGCGACATGCTCGCTGGCAACGCCTTTGGCGACGCAGGTTCGCGCGTGGTTATCGAGGAGTTCCTCGATGGCGAAGAAGCCAGCTTCATCGTGATGGTCGACGGCAAGAACGTACTGCCGATGGCCACCAGCCAGGATCACAAACGCGTCGGCGACGGCGACACTGGCCCGAACACCGGCGGCATGGGTGCCTACTCCCCTGCCCCGGTGGTCACCAGCGAGGTGCACCAGCGCGTCATGGACCTGGTGATCTGGCCGACCGTGCGCGGCATGGCCGACGAAGGCAACGTGTACACCGGTTTCCTGTACGCCGGCCTGATGATCGACAAAGCTGGCAACCCGAAAGTCATCGAGTTCAACTGCCGCTTCGGCGACCCGGAAACCCAGCCGGTGATGCTGCGTCTGCAATCGAGCCTGGTACTGCTGGTGGAAGCGGCCCTGGCCCAGGCGCTGGACAAGGTTGAAGCACAATGGGACCCACGCCCGAGCGTCGGCATTGTACTGGCGGCCGGTGGTTACCCTGCCGACTACGCCAAGGGCGATGTGATTGAAGGCCTGGACGCGGCTGCTACGCTGGAAGGCAAGGTGTTCCACGCGGGCACCGCGCTCAAGGACGGTAAGGTCGTGACCGCCGGTGGCCGCGTGTTGTGCGCCACCGCCATGGGTGCCAGTGTCGACGCCGCGCAACAACAGGCGTACAAGCTGGCCGCGAAAATCGATTGTAAAGGCTGTTTCTACCGCACAGACATCGGCTACCGCGCCATTGCCCGTGAACGTGGCGAGAACAGCTGAACAGCTACACTATCCGTTCGGTTAGGTAAGGGCCTTCGGCCCTTGCCCTACCCATGTCGCCCCGCGCATAGTTAACCCGTGCATCAACCTACGAAGGGATTTCGCCGTGCGCTGGCTCAGGATCGCCATAGGTTTCACAGTCAGTCTGCTGACACTGCTCTGCTTGTTTCCGGCCCAGGCCGCGGCGCAAGGCAGTGGTTGGGCAGTATTGCTTGATGAACAGGCCGACCTGCAACTGAGCGACATCCGTTCCGCCCGCTACACCAATCAATTCAGCCCCATCGAACTGGACCGGATTACCGCTGCGGAACCGGACGGCGCGTTGTGGGTACGCTTCAAACTGCAACCCGGCAAGCATGAGCAAGTGCTACGGGTGTTCGCCCCGGACCTGTCCCACCTGAGCCTGTACGTGCTGGACGGTGACACGCTGGTAGAACAACAAACCACCGGCACCCGCCAACCCCAGGCGGAACGGCCGCTACCCAGCAGCGACTTCATGCTGCCGATGCCCCAGAGCCAGAAGCCCCTCGATGTCTACCTGCGTCTGGTCTCGGAACACGAACTGCGCCCCTATATCACTCTGGAGCCGGCCGTACTGGCCGCGGCCGACCAGAACCAGACGCTGATCTACGGGCTGCTGTTCGGCGTGTTGTTGATGCTGATCCTGCACAACCTCACGCGGTTCGCCTATCACCGCTCGCGTAGCAGCTTATGGCTGGCCGCCTGCGAGTTCCTGTTGATGCTCAGCCTCGCGCTGTTGCTCAACCTCGTCGGGCCCTGGCTGCCAAACTGGCATGCGGTCCAGACACCGGGGGCCTACCTCGCGCTGCTGCTGACCGCGCCCTGCGGGCTGATGTTTGCCTATCGCTTCTTCATGCCCCTCGGTCCGCACCCGCTGAACAAACTGTTGATGGCCGACATCCTGTTCATCGTGCTGTGCGGCCTGCTGCTGTTGTTCGTCAACACCTTGCCGCTGAACATCATCACCTATGCCTTGGTCGCTCTGGCGGGCTTGAGCATGCTGTTTGTCTCGGCCTATCACTGGCAGAAAGGCTACCGCCCGGCACGCCTGTTCGTGGCGGCCATGGTGGTGTTCAACATCGGTACGCTGATCATCCTGCCCGCCCTGCTCGGCCTGACACTGGTGGCGCCACAGGGTTTGATCGTCACCCTGTTGAGTTTCATCTGCCTCAGTGGCCTGCTGATGAGCCTGGCCCTGGGCGAACGCCAGCGTGCGATTGTTGAAACCCGTTTCAGCCTCAGCCGCGACCTGGCGGCCAGCAATGCCGAAATCGCCGCCAAGGCCGAGTTCCTGGCGAAGATCAGCCACGAAATCCGCACCCCCATGAATGGCGTGCTGGGCATGACCGAACTGCTGCTGGGCACGCCGTTGTCGGTCAAACAACGGGATTACGTGCAGACCATCCACAGCGCCGGGAATGAACTACTCACGCTGATCAACGAGATCCTCGATATCTCCAAACTGGAGTCCGGGCAGATCGAACTGGACGATGTGCAGTTCGACCTCAATGCGCTGATCGACGACTGCCTGAGTATCTTCCGGGCCAAGGCCGAGCAGCAGAACGTCGAGCTGATCAGCTTTATCCAGCCCCAGGTGCCCCGCGTTATCAGCGGCGACCCGACGCGCCTGCGCCAGGCGCTGCTCAGCCTGCTGGAAAACGCCCTGCAAAAAACCGATGAAGGCGAAGTGCTGATCGTCGTCGCCCTGGACGAGCGCAGCACCAAGCCGCGCCTGCGCATTGCCGTACAAGACAGCGGCCTGCCCATGGAAGCCGCCGAGCGCGACGCCCTGCTGCACAGCGAACTGCACAGCAAGAACTTCCTGTCGGCCACCCGTTTAAGTGGTCACTTGGGTCTGGTCATCGCTCGCCAACTGATCCTGCTGATGAACGGCGAGTTCGGCATCAAGAGCGGCAGCCACCAGGGCAGCACGCTGTGGCTGACCCTGCCGCTGGACCCGGAACGCCTGGAACATCCGACCTCCGACCTCGACGGCCCGCTCAAGGATGCACGTGTGTTGGTCGTGGACGACAACGACACCTGCCGCAAAGTGCTGGTCCAGCAATGTTCGGCCTGGGGCCTGAACGTGAGCGCTGTGCCGTCGGGCAAAGAGGCCCTGGCGTTGTTGCGTACCAAGGCGCACCTGCGTGATTACTTCGATGTCGTGCTGCTGGACCAGAACATGCCCGGCATGACCGGCATGCAGCTGGCGGCGAAGATCAAGGAAGACCCGAGCCTGAACCATGACATCCTGCTGATCATGCTCACCGGCATCAGTAACGCACCGAGCAAGATCATCGCGCGCAATTGCGGGATCAAACGCATCCTCGCCAAACCCGTGGCCGGGTACACCCTCAAGACCACCCTGGCCGATGAACTGACCCAGCGCAGCAAAGGTGTGGCCCAACCGCGCCCCGTGCTCAGCGTGCCGGCAGCTGTCACCGTGCCCAGCGACTTCCGCATCCTGGTAGCCGAGGACAACAGCATCTCCACCAAAGTGATTCGGGGCATGCTCGGCAAGCTCAACCTCAACCCCGACACGGCCAGCAACGGCGAAGAGGCACTGGAAGCGATGAAAGCCCAGCGCTACGACCTGGTGTTGATGGACTGTGAAATGCCGATCCTCGATGGCTTCTCCGCGACCCAACAACTGCGCGCGTGGGAAGTCAGCCACCAGCGCATTCGCACACCGGTGGTGGCGCTGACCGCGCACATTCTGTCGGAACACAAAGAGCGCGCGCGACAGGCCGGGATGGACGGGCACATGGCCAAGCCGGTGGAATTGTCACAGTTGCGCGAGCTGGTCGAGTATTGGGTGGCGCAGCGTCAACAGCGCCCGGAACACGCCCCCTCCTGACCTGAAATGCATTCAAATGTGGGAGGGGGCTTGCCCCCGATGGCAGTGTGTCAGCCAACTCATCCGTAGCTGGACCACTGTCATCGGGGG
>NZ_JBOICG010000674.1:0-4546 GCF_050739995.1 Pseudomonas sp.
GGGTCAGTCAGCACATGTATTGACTGACCCACCGCATTCGCGAGCAAGCCCGCTCCCACATTGGTTATTTATCGCTGGTAAGGGTGTGGATAACTCAGGTCTTCTTTATTTTGACCGGGCGCTTCCAACCGTCGATATTGCGTTGGCGGGCGCGAGCTACACCGAGCTGCAAGTTATCCACATCCTGGTTGATGGTGGAGCCTGCAGCCGTGGTAGCACCGTCGCCAACCTTCACTGGAGCGACCAAAGAGTTGTTGGAACCGATAAACACGTCTTCACCCAATACGGTTTGGTGCTTGTTCGCGCCATCGTAGTTGCAGGTAATGGTGCCAGCACCGATGTTGGTGCGCGCACCGATGACCGCGTCACCCAAGTAGGTCAGATGACCGGCTTTGGCACCCTCGCCCAGGTGGGCGTTTTTCAGTTCGACGAAGTTACCCACATGGGCCTTGGCCTCCAGCACGCTGCCAGGACGCAAACGCGCAAACGGTCCCGCATCACTGCCCTCGCCCATCACGGCGCCATCGAGGTGGCTGTTGGCTTTGATCACCACACCTTTGCGCAAAGTGCTGTCCTTGATCACGCAGTTCGGACCAATCACCACGTCGTCTTCGATAACCACGCGGCCTTCCAGGATCACGTTGATATCGATCAGCACGTCGCGACCCACCGAAACTTCACCACGCACATCGAAGCGTGCCGGGTCGCGCAGGGTCACACCCTGGGCCATCAGGCGCAGGCCCTCGCGCAGTTGGTAGTGACGCTCCAGCTCGGCCAGTTGCTTGCGGTCATTGGCACCCTGCACTTCCATCGGGTCGTGGGGTTGCTCGGTGGCGACCAGCAGGCCATCGCTGACGGCCATTTCGATCACATCAGTGAGGTAGTACTCGCCCTGGGCGTTATTGTTGGACAGGCGACTCATCCAGTCGGCGAGCTTATTGGCCGGGACCGCGAGAATGCCAGTGTTGCCTTCGGTGATGGCGCGCTGGGCTTCACTGGCATCCTTATGCTCAACGATGGCTGCGACCTTGCCGTCGGCGTTGCGTACGATGCGTCCGTAGCCGGTGGGGTCGTCCAGTTCAACCGTCAGCAGGCCCATCTGGCCAGGCACAACGTGCTTGAGCAGGCGTTGCAGGGTTTCTACTTCGATCAGCGGTACGTCGCCGTAGAGGATCAATACGGTATCGGCGGTGATGAATGGCACGGCTTGCGCAGTCGCGTGACCGGTGCCGAGTTGTTTGTCTTGCAATACGAAATTCAGATCGTCCGCGGCAAGGCGTTCACGGACCACATCGGCACCATGGCCAATCACGACGTGAATGCGTTGCGGGTCCAGTTGCCGGGCGCTGTGGATAACATGACCCAGCATGGAATTGCCGGCAACCGGGTGCAGCACCTTGGGCAGGGCCGAACGCATACGAGTGCCCTGGCCTGCGGCGAGAATGACGATTTCAAGAGACATGAATGGCTACCAATCCTGGGCGGTCCGACTTCAGACCAAAGAAGTGTTTTGCAAAAAAAGAAAAAGGGTAGCCGAGGCTACCCTTTTTAATCAATCGCGCATGAAGCATGGCGGCGTGGCCGCTTACTTCTTGCGGATCTGCTGGAGCGTGCGCAGCTGAGCTGCAGCCTCGGCCAGACGTACAGCAGCAGCGCTGTAGTCGAAGTCCGCGCCTTTTTCGTGCAGGGCCTTCTCGGCAGCCTTGACGGCTTCCTGAGCGGAGGCTTCATCCAGGTCGCCAGCGCGTTGCACGGTGTCGGCAAGTACCTTGACCATGTTCGGCTGAACTTCCAGGAAACCACCGGAGATGTAAAACACCTCGCGTTCCCCGCCTTGCTTGGTCAGCGTGATCGGACCTGGCTTCAAGCTGGTGATCAGCGGAGCGTGACCCAGAGCGATACCAAGATCACCCAGTTCGCCGTGCGCTACTACCATCTCGACCAGACCGGAGAAGATTTCCCCTTCCGCGCTGACGATATCGCAATGGACTGTCATAGCCATCTGATTGCCTCAACCTGATGAGCGCCCGTTGCCGGGCGCCTGGATTACAGTTTCTTGGCTTTCTCGATCGCTTCTTCGATGCCGCCGACCATGTAGAACGCTTGTTCTGGCAGGTGGTCGTAGTCACCGTTGAGGATGCCTTTGAAGCCAGCAATGGTGTCTTTCAGGGAAACGTATTTACCCGAAGCACCGGTGAAGACTTCAGCCACGAAGAACGGCTGCGACAAGAAGCGCTGGATCTTACGAGCGCGGGATACCAACTGCTTGTCGGTTTCCGACAGCTCGTCCATACCCAGGATCGCAATGATGTCCTTCAGTTCTTTGTAACGCTGCAGCACGTACTGAACGCCGCGAGCGGTGTCGTAGTGCTCCTGGCCGATCACGTTCGGGTCCAGCTGGCGCGAAGTCGAGTCGAGTGGATCGACCGCTGGGTAGATACCCAGGGAAGCGATGTCACGGGACAGTACGACGGTGGCGTCCAAGTGGGCGAAGGTGGTCGCAGGCGACGGGTCAGTCAAGTCATCCGCAGGTACGTATACCGCTTGGATCGAGGTGATCGAACCTTCTTTGGTCGAAGTGATACGTTCTTGCAGAACGCCCATCTCTTCAGCCAGGGTCGGCTGGTAACCTACTGCCGAAGGCATACGGCCCAGCAGTGCGGATACTTCAGTACCGGCCAAGGTGTAACGGTAGATGTTGTCGACGAACAGCAGAACGTCGTTACCTTCGTCACGGAACTTCTCGGCCATGGTCAGGCCAGTCAGTGCTACGCGCAGACGGTTTCCCGGCGGCTCGTTCATCTGACCGTAAACCAGTGCCACTTTGTCCAGAACGTTGGAGTCCTTCATCTCGTGGTAGAAGTCGTTACCCTCACGAGTACGCTCACCCACACCGGCGAACACGGAATAACCGCTGTGCTCGATGGCGATGTTACGGATCAGTTCCATCATGTTTACGGTCTTGCCTACACCGGCACCACCGAACAGACCCACTTTACCGCCTTTGGCGAACGGACAAACCAGGTCGATAACCTTGATGCCGGTTTCCAGCAGGTCGTTGCCGCCAGCTTGCTCGGCGAACGAAGGTGCTGGGCGGTGAATGCCCCAACGCTCTTCGGTGTCGATCGGGCCAGCTTCGTCGATCGGGTTGCCCAGTACGTCCATGATCCGGCCCAAGGTCGCTTTACCGACCGGTACGGAGATGGCAGCGCCAGTGTCGACAACGTCCAGACCGCGCTTCAAGCCTTCGGTGGAACCCATCGCAATGGTACGAACCACGCCGTCGCCCAGCTGCTGCTGAACTTCCAGGGTGGTTTCCGCGCCTTGTACTTTCAGCGCGTTGTAGATGCTCGGTACGCTGTCGCGTGGAAATTCCACGTCGATAACGGCGCCGATGATTTGAACGATACGTCCGCTACTCATAGCTGGATCCTCTGAATATTTGAACCGTTAAACCGCGGCAGCGCCGCCGACGATTTCCGAGATCTCTTGGGTGATCGCAGCCTGACGCGCCTTGTTGTAGATCAGCTGCAAATCGCTGATCAGATCACCGGCGTTATCGGTAGCGTTTTTCATCGCGATCATCCGCGCCGCTTGTTCAGCTGCGTTGTTCTCGACCACCGCCTGGTACACCTGCGACTCCACGTAGCGCACCATCAAGCCGTCAAGCAGCTCTTTGGCGTCTGGTTCGTAGAGGTAGTCCCAGTGGTGCTTGAGTTCCTGATCCGGAGTCGCCACCAGTGGAATCAATTGCTCCACGGTTGGCTGCTGGGTCATGGTGTTGATGAACTTGTTGGATACCACGGACAGGCGGTCAATCCGGCCTTCCAGGTACGCATCCAGCATCACCTTCACACTGCCGATCAAATCATTGATCGACGGCTCTTCACCCAGGTGGCTGATAGCTGCAACGACGTTACCGCCGAAGTTACGGAAAAAGGCCGCACCCTTGCTACCAACAACACACAGATCGATCTCGACGCCCTTTTCGCGGTTTACCGCCATGTCCTTGACCAGGGCCTTGAACAGGTTGGTATTCAAACCACCACACAAACCACGGTCACTGCTCACAACCACATAACCAACGCGCTTAACTTCGCGGTCGATCATGAACGGGTGGCGGTATTCCGGGTTGGCGTTGGCCAAATGCCCAATTACCTGGCGGATACGCTCCGCATAAGGACGGCTAGCAGCCATGCGCATTTGTGCCTTGCGCATTTTGCTGACCGCCACTTTTTCCATGGCGCTGGTAATTTTTTGCGTGCTTTTGATGCTCGCAATCTTACTGCGAATCTCTTTTGCGCCTGCCATGTAACACCTATCAGGTTAGCAAGCGGGAGCCTTGCGGCTCCCGCTGCGGCTTACCAGGTTTGGGTGGCCTTGAACTTCTCGATACCGGCTTTCATGCCAGCGTCGATATCGTCATTGAAGTCACCCTTCACGTTGATCTTGGCCATCAAATCGGCGTGATCGCGGTTGAAGTAAGCAATCAGCGCTTGTTCGAAGCTGCCGACTTTGGCGATTTCAACGTCGGTCAGGAACCCAC
>NZ_JBOICG010000675.1:0-6961 GCF_050739995.1 Pseudomonas sp.
ACCAGGTGCTGGGCGCGTTGCAAGCGTTTGTTGGTGCGCACGATCCCTACGTAGTCCCACATGAAGCGGCGCAGTTCGTCCCAGTTGTGGGCGATGATCACGTCTTCGTCGGAATCGGTGACCTGGCTGGCGTCCCAGCGGGGCAGGGCGGCGTGCACTGCGATATGGGGCAACTGTTCCAATATGTCCGCCGCCGCCGAGCGTGCGTAGACGAAGCATTCGAGCAGTGAATTGCTGGCCATGCGGTTGGCGCCGTGCAGGCCGGTGAAGCTGGTTTCGCCAATCGCATACAGGCCCGGCACATCGGTGCGACCGTGCTGGTCGACCATCACGCCGCCGCAGGTGTAATGCGCGGCCGGCACCACCGGGATTGGGCCTTTGGTGATGTCGATGTTGAAGGTCAGGCAGCGTTCGTAGACCGTCGGGAAGTGGGTCTTGATGAAGGCTTCGGGCTTATGGCTGATATCGAGATAGACGCAGTCGATGCCCAGGCGCTTCATTTCGTGGTCGATGGCACGGGCGACGATATCCCGGGGTGCCAGTTCGGCACGCGGGTCGAAGCGCTGCATGAAGCGCTCGCCGTTCGGCAGCTTCAAATGCGCACCTTCACCACGCAGGGCTTCGGTGATCAGGAAGCTTTTGGCCTGCGGGTGGTATAGGCATGTCGGGTGGAACTGGTTGAACTCCAGGTTGGCCACCCGGCAGCCCGAACGCCAAGCCATGGCGATGCCATCACCGCAGGCGCCGTCGGGGTTGCTGGTGTAGAGATAGACCTT
The DNA here is from genome assembly GCF_050739995.1 of Pseudomonas sp. Lineage (GTDB taxonomy): Bacteria > Pseudomonadota > Gammaproteobacteria > Pseudomonadales > Pseudomonadaceae > Aquipseudomonas. Next base: position 777 of record NZ_JBOICG010000675.1, read on the forward strand.
GGCCGCGCCGCCCGATGCGAGGATGGTGAAGCGTGCGCCATAGGTGTCGACTTCGCCGCTGGCACGGTTGAGCACGTAGGCGCCGAGGCAGCGTTCGCCTTCCAGGCCCAGGCGTTTCTCGGTGATCAGGTCAATGGCGACGCGTTGCTCCAGCAGTTCGATGTTGGGGCGTTGGCGAGCCTGGTCGAGCAACGTCTTGAAGATCGCGGCACCGGTGGCATCGGCGGCGTGGATGATGCGGCGATGACTGTGACCGCCTTCGCGGGTCAGATGGAACTCGAATCCGCCGTCATCGTTGCCGGCCTGTTCGTCGCGAGTGAACGGTACACCTTGGTCGATCAGCCATTGGATGGCTTCGCGGCTATGCTCGACGGTAAAACGCACGGCTTCTTCGTTGCACAGACCGCCGCCGGCGTTGAGGGTATCCTCAACGTGGGACTGGACCGTGTCGGTGTCGTCCAGCACGGCGGCGACACCACCCTGGGCCCAGAACGTTGAACCGTTGGCCAGGTCGCCCTTGCTCAGCACTGCAATGCGCAGGTGGCTGGGAAGGGTCAGTGCAAGGCTCAAACCGGCCGCGCCGCTGCCGATCACCAAGACATCGTGTTGAAACTGTTGGCTCATTGGAAGGATTCCGCAAAAAGCGATCCGAAGGGGAGGCGCAAACAGGACGCCTGGATCGGCGAATCAAAGGGTCACACGGGCCACTAGTATATAGAGGGGGGGAGCGGCACAATAGCCGGACATTCGTGGCAATGTGAGATTAGCGTGCACGAATCGGGTGCAGTGAGCCGGTTATTGACGTGGGAACTTTTTGCATGAGCCCCGACTCAATAGCAGGTTGCCCGAAAGCTGGGAAAACGTTGAGTTTATTGGCCCGTCGGGAGCATTGGACGCGTCAGGAAGCCGACGACAAGATTATTCGCGCAGCCGGCATCGCCCGTGCTGCGTTTTTCGTGTGTGCCAAATCAGTGCGCACCGGAAACTTGCTTGAAGGGGGAGAACTTTTGCGAAAAGCCCGAGTCTATGTTTGCAAGCCTGATCGTTTAGTTATGCAAGCCTCCTTCAAGTACAACGAGGAGTGTTCATGCTAACCCAGGAAGAGGATCAGCAGCTGGTCGAACGCGTTCAGCGCGGCGACAAGCGAGCATTTGATCTGCTAGTGCTGAAATACCAGCACAAAATTCTCGGGTTGATCGTGCGATTTGTGCACGACACCCATGAAGCGCAGGACGTAGCACAGGAAGCCTTTATCAAGGCATACCGTGCACTAGGCAATTTTCGCGGTGACAGTGCGTTTTACACGTGGCTATACCGCATCGCCATCAACACGGCGAAGAACTATCTGGTGTCTCGCGGGCGCCGCCCACCTGATAGCGATGTAAGTTCAGAAGATGCAGAATTTTACGATGGTGATCACGGCCTCAAGGATCTCGAGTCGCCGGAACGAGCACTGCTGCGCGACGAGATCGAAGGCACCGTTCATCGCACAATTCAGCAACTTCCGGAAGATTTGCGTACGGCGTTAACTTTACGTGAATTCGACGGTCTGAGTTACGAAGACATTGCGAGCGTCATGCAGTGTCCGGTGGGGACTGTAAGGTCACGGATTTTCCGGGCCCGGGAAGCCATCGATAAAGCCTTGCAACCGTTGTTGCAGGAAAACTAAAGACAGCGGCGACAGCCAAGAGAGGAACCGCCATGAGTCGTGATGCCCTGCAGGAATCGCTGTCCGCAGTGATGGATAACGAAGCGGATGAACTGGAACTTCGTCGAGTGCTCAATGCATTTGATGATGCCGAAACCCGTGCTACCTGGTCTCGTTACCAAGTCGCTCGGGCGGTGATGCACAAGGATCTATTAGTCCCTCGTCTGGATATTGCTGCGGCCGTTTCTGCTGCGCTGGCCGATGAAACCGTTCCGGCCAAAGCTTCTCGAGGCCCATGGCGCAGTCTGGGCCGCTTGGCGGTTGCTGCTTCGGTGACTGTTGCCGTATTGGCGGGTGTTCGCCTGTACAACCAGGACGAGATCGCCGGTAACGAGTTGGCCCAACAGACTCAGCAACCGGTCATGGCCGGCCCGCAAGTCAAAGGCCCGGCAGTGCTGGCCGGTTACAAGGAAAGCTCTGATACCACCGGCCCTATGGCCAACGGTGTACTTCAAGGGCAATCCGGTTGGCAGGATCAGCGCCTTCCAGGTTACCTGCGCCAACACGCACAGGAATCAGCCTTGAAAGGTACTGAAAGCGCTTTGCCTTATGCACGTGCTGCAAGCCTGGAAAACCGCTGAACCGCTAAGGGGCCCTATGCGCGCCATACCGCTCCTTACGCTTTTGCTCAGTAGTTGGTTTGCACTATCCGCCCATGCCGACGAAGCCCAAGACTGGCTGACTCGACTTGGGCGTGCAGAGCAGCAGCAAAGCTTCGAAGGTACGTTCGTCTACGAGCGTAATGGCAGTTTTTCTACCCATGACATCTGGCATCGTGTACAGGATGGTCAGGTTCGCGAGCGATTATTACAACTCGACGGATCTGCCCAGGAAGTCGTGCGGATAGATGGTCGCACTCAATGCGTCAGCGGCACACTCGTCGCCGGCCTTGGTAACTCAAGTGATGCATCGTCTCCACGTGCCCTTGATCCACAAAAGCTCACTCAATTTTATGACCTGGCCGTTATTGGCAAATCCCGCGTGGCCGGCCGTAATGCGGTAATTGTCTCGATCACTCCGCGCGACCAATATCGGTATGGCTTTGAGCTGCATGTGGATCGCGAAACGGCGTTACCACTCAAATCGTTGTTGCTCAACGATCAAGGGCAGTTGCTGGAGCGCTTCCAATTCACTCGCCTGAACACGTCAGTCGCGCCCTCTGATCGCGATTTGCAACCCAGCAGCGAATGTACGCCCGTCACGGTTTCCAATAACAAAGCGCCAGAAGTGCCTACCAGTCAGGCATGGCATCTGGATTGGTTGCCGCCTGGTTTTCAGCTCACCAGCAGTACCGCACGTCAAGACACCCAAACCAAATCCACGATCGATAGCTTGATGTACGACGATGGGCTCGCGCGATTCTCGGTATTCCTGGAGTCGACAGACGGTGCGAGCGTGACAGAGACCCGTACTCAGCTTGGCCCTACGGTGGCCGTGTCACGGCGCCTGAACACCGTGGACGGTGAGGTGATGGTGACGGTTGTCGGCGAAATCCCCATCGGTACTGCCGAGCGCATCGCTCTGTCGGTACGTAGTGAAAAGGCTGCCCCCCAGCCGTGAGTTGTTAATCCTATGTTCATCCAGACCTTTCAATGTAAACCTATGCTTGTTTGGGTGCTGAGAGCATGAAATGTCTGGATCAGTATTTTCACTTGCAAAAAATCCCCATGTTTTTTATAGGTCAGGGCTTGTCGGCTCTGGCCTTGTTTTGTTCGCGGAACAAAGATGTCGGTCGCAGTTTTCGGCGTTTCTTGAACCCTGTCGCTCAACCCTGCTCGTCGTAACGGGAGCTGTATGTCGATACCACGTTTGAAGTCTTACTTATCCATAGTCGCCACGGTGCTGGTGTTGGGTCAGGCTGTGTCCGCGCAAGCGGCCGAGCTGCCCGACTTCACCCAACTGGTAGAGCAGGCCTCGCCTGCCGTGGTGAACATCAGTACCACGCAAAAGCTGCCGGAACGCAAAGTCTCCAACCAGCAGATGCCGGACCTGGAAGGCCTGCCGCCGATGCTGCGCGAGTTCTTCGAGCGTGGCATGCCGCAACAACGCTCCCCGCGTGGCGGCGGTGGTCAGCGTGAAGCGCAGTCCTTGGGCTCGGGGTTCATTATTTCGCCTGATGGCTACATCCTCACCAATAACCATGTGATTGCCGATGCCGACGAGATCCTCGTGCGCCTGGCCGACCGCAGTGAGTTGAAAGCCAAGCTGATCGGAACTGATCCACGTTCCGACGTGGCCCTGCTGAAAATCGATGGCAAGGATCTACCGGTGCTGAAGCTGGGTAAATCCCAGGACTTGAAAGCCGGGCAGTGGGTCGTGGCAATCGGTTCGCCGTTTGGCTTTGACCATACCGTTACACAGGGCATCGTCAGCGCCATTGGCCGCAGCCTGCCGAACGAAAACTACGTGCCGTTCATCCAGACCGACGTGCCGATCAACCCGGGTAACTCGGGTGGTCCGCTGTTCAACCTGGCGGGCGAAGTGGTGGGTATCAACTCGCAGATCTACACCCGCTCCGGTGGCTTCATGGGCGTGTCCTTCGCGATTCCGATCGATGTGGCCATGGACGTTTCCAACCAGTTGAAAAGCGGTGGCAAAGTCAGTCGTGGCTGGTTGGGCGTCGTTATCCAGGAAGTGAATAAAGACCTGGCTGAATCCTTCGGTCTCGACAAGCCAGCCGGTGCCCTGGTCGCGCAGATTCAGGACGACGGCCCGGCTGCCAAAGGCGGCCTGCAAGTCGGCGATGTGATCCTGAGCATGAATGGCCAGCCGATCATCATGTCCGCCGATTTGCCGCACTTGGTCGGTGCTCTGAAGGCGGGCAGCAAAGCCAAGCTGGAAGTGATCCGTGAGGGTAAGCGCCAGACCGTTGAGCTGACCGTCGGTGCGATCCCCGAAGAAGGCGCGACTCTGGACGCGCTGGGTAATGCCAAGCCAGGTGCCGAGCGCAGCAGCAACCGTCTGGGCATTGCTGTCGTTGAGCTGACCGCCGAGCAGAAGAAGAGCTTCGACCTCAAGAGCGGCGTGGTGATCAAGGAAGTCCAGGACGGTCCTGCCGCCTTGATCGGCCTGCAGCCGGGCGATGTGATTACCCACCTGAACAATCAGGCGATCAACTCCACCAAGGAGTTCACCGACATCGCCAAAGCGTTGCCGAAGAATCGTTCGGTGTCGATGCGTGTCCTGCGTCAGGGGCGTGCCAGCTTCATCACCTTCAAGCTAGCTGAGTAATTCTCTAGCCCAATAAAAAGCCCCGCTTTCGTTTGAGGAAGGCGGGGCTTTTTTGTGGGCGATGGGTTTAGCTCATCATTCCTTTTACCAAGCGCTCCTGTTCGATCAATTCACGCTGGCGTGCGTCGATACGTGAAGACAGCGGGAAGTTGTTGCCGGCCCGACGCTTGGCGAAGTCCAGTTGTTGAATGGCCTGTTTGAAGTCACCGACCAAGGCAAAGTATTCGGCCCGGGCCTGATGCAAGCCGATGATGTTGCCGGACAAACCGCGTGTTTCTGCGACCTGGTACCACACATCCGGATCGTCGGGGCGGGATTTGAGTAACCCGTCCAACGCCTTTTCGGCATCAGCGGTGCGGTTTTGCTTGAGCAGCAAGTCCACTCGCACCTGGTTCAATGGATAGTTTCCAGGGTATTGAGTGAGCATCCGGTCAGTACGCTGCTGGGCGTCCGGCAGGCGATTGTTGGTGATGTCCAGCTCGATCTGAGCCAGGTTGTAGGTGATGTCGTTGGGTGTCTTGGCCAGCAGCGGTGCCAGACTTTCCCGCGCTTCCTTGAGTTTGATGCCCTTGATCTGGGCAATGGCCAGGCCATAGCGCGCCACGTCGTTCTTCGGATTTTCGTCCAGCTGTGCCTGGAAACGCTTGGCGGCCAGGCCCGGGGTGTCTTCATATTGCAGTTGCACACGTGCGCGGATCAGTTGATAGCGCAGGCTGTCTTCCTTGCCGCCGGGCTTGGCTTGTTCGGCGCGGTTGCGCGTGTCGGCGATCCGCGACTCGGTCACCGGGTGAGTCAGCAGGAATTCCGGTGGCTTGGCGTCGAAGCGGTATTGGCGCATCAGCCGTTCGAACATGGTGGGCATGGAGCGGGGGTCGTAACCGGCTTTTTCCAGGTTGAGAATGCCAATACGGTCAGCCTCCTGTTCGTTCTGGCGCGAGAACCGGCGCTGCTCCTGGATAGCCGCTGCCTGGCTGCCGGCAATGGCAGCAATACCGGCGTCACCCGCACCTGCCGCCGCCGCGATGATGCCGCCGAGCAGGGCGGCCATCATCGGGATCTGCATGCGCGACTGCGCTTCTACGCCCCGTGCAAAGTGACGTTGGGACAAGTGCGCCAATTCGTGGGCCAGCACCGAAGCGTATTCACCTTCAGTCTGGGCATTGAGGAACAGACCGCCGTTGACCCCGACAATCCCCCCGGGCGCGGCAAAGGCGTTGAGTTGCGGGCTGTTGATCAGGATGAACTC
>NZ_JBOICG010000676.1:0-10781 GCF_050739995.1 Pseudomonas sp.
AGTCCGGACGTAATGACCAGCGCGGTCACGGCGCCCCTGGAGCGTCAGTTCGGACAGATGCCCGGCCTGACCCAGATGGCGTCTACCAGCTCCGGCGGTGCGTCGGTGCTGACCCTGCGCTTCAACCTCGACATCAACATGGATGTCGCCGAGCAGCAGGTGCAGGCCGCGATCAACGCCGCCACCAACCTGCTGCCCAAGGACCTGCCGGCGCCGCCGGTGTACAACAAGGTCAACCCCGCGGACACCCCGGTGCTGACCCTGGCGATCACCTCCAAGACCATGTTGCTGCCCAAGCTCAATGACCTGGTCGACACGCGCATGGCGCAGAAAATCGCCCAGATCAGCGGCGTCGGCATGGTCAGCATCGCCGGTGGTCAGCGTCAGGCCGTGCGTATCAAGGTCAACCCTGAGGCCCTGGCGGCCAATGGCTTGAACCTGTCGGACGTGCGTACCCTGATCGCCGCGTCGAACGTCAACCAGCCCAAGGGTAATTTTGACGGGCCGACCCGGGTGTCGATGCTCGACGCCAACGACCAGTTGGTTTCGCCCCAGCAGTACGCCGAGCTGATCCTGGCCTACAACAACGGAGCGCCGCTGCGTCTTAAAGACGTGGCGCAGATCGTCGATGGTGCCGAGAACGAACGTCTCGCCGCTTGGGCCAATGAAAACCAGGCGGTGCTGCTGAATATCCAGCGCCAACCCGGTGCCAACGTGATCGAAGTGGTGGACCGCATCAAGGCGTTGCTGCCGAGCATCACCGATAACCTGCCGGCCGGTCTCGATGTGACGGTGCTCACCGACCGTACCCAGACCATCCGTGCTTCCGTCACTGACGTTCAACACGAATTGCTCATTGCCATTGCCCTGGTCGTGATGGTGACGTTCCTGTTCCTGCGCCGCTTCAGTGCCACGATCATTCCGTCCATCGCCGTGCCGCTGTCGCTGGTCGGCACCTTCGGCGTGATGTACCTGGCAGGTTTCTCCATCAATAACCTGACGCTGATGGCCCTGACCATCGCCACCGGTTTTGTGGTGGACGATGCCATCGTGATGCTGGAGAACATCTCGCGTTATATCGAGGAAGGCGAGACGCCGCTGGCCGCAGCACTCAAGGGCGCCAAGCAGATCGGCTTCACCCTGGTGTCCCTGACCCTGTCGCTGATTGCAGTACTGATTCCGCTGCTGTTCATGGCCGATGTGGTCGGGCGATTGTTTCGCGAGTTCGCCATCACCCTGGCGGTGGCGATCCTGATTTCCCTGGTCGTCTCCCTGACGCTCACGCCCATGATGTGCGCGCGGTTGCTCAAGCGCGAACCCAAGGAAGAAGAGCAGGGCCGTTTCTACAAGGCCAGCGGCGCCTGGATCGACTGGTTGATCGAAGCCTACGGGCGCAAGTTGCAGTGGGTGCTCAAGCACCAGCCGCTGACTTTATTGGTGGCCATCGCCACCTTGGGCTTGACGGTATTTCTGTATCTCGTGGTGCCCAAGGGCTTTTTCCCCGTGCAGGACACCGGGGTGATCCAAGGCATTTCCGAGGCGCCGCAGTCGATTTCCTTTGCGGCCATGAGCCAGCGTCAACAGGAGTTGGCCAAGATCATCCTGGCCGATCCGGCGGTGGAAAGCCTGTCGTCCTACATTGGTGTGGATGGTGATAACGCCACCCTCAACAGCGGCCGTCTGCTGATCAACCTCAAGCCCCACGGGAAGCGTGACCTGAGCGCAGCCCAGGTGATCACCCGGCTGCAACCGGAAATCGACAAGCTGGTGGGCATCCGCCTGTTCATGCAGCCGGTGCAGGACCTGACCATCGAAGACCGCGTCAGCCGCACCCAGTACCAGTTCAGCATGTCCTCGCCGGACGCCGAGCTCCTGGCGCTGTGGAGTGACAAACTGGTGCACGCCCTCAGCCAGATGCCAGAGCTTACCGACGTCGCCAGCGACCTGCAGGACAAGGGCCTGCAAGTATTTCTGGTGATCGACCGCGATGCAGCCTCGCGCCTGGGCGTCAGCGTCTCGACCATCACCGATGCGTTGTACGACGCTTTCGGTCAGCGGCAGATTTCCACCATCTACACCCAGGCCAGTCAGTACCGCGTGGTGCTACAGGCGCAATCCGGTGAAAACCTCGGCCCTGCGGCCTTGAACCAGATCCACGTGAAAACCACCGACGGCGGCCAGGTGCGGCTGTCGAGCCTGGCCCATGTGGAACAGCGCCAGGCCCAACTGGCGATTGCCCATATCGGCCAGTTCCCGGCGGTGATGATGTCGTTCAACCTGGCCCCTGGCGTGGCGCTGGGCAAAGGTGTGGAGCTGATCAACCAGACCCAGAAAGACATTGGCATGCCGGTGGGCGTGCAGACCCAGTTCCAGGGTGCGGCACAGGCCTTCGAAGCTTCGCTGTCGAGCACCTTGCTGCTGATCCTGGCGGCGGTGGTCACCATGTATATCGTGCTGGGTGTGCTGTACGAGAGCTACATTCACCCGATCACCATCTTGTCGACCTTGCCGTCGGCCGCGGTGGGGGCATTGTTGGCGTTGCTGCTCAGCGGCAATGACCTGGGCATGATCGCGATCATCGGCATCATCCTGCTGATCGGTATCGTGAAAAAGAACGCGATCATGATGATCGACTTCGCCCTCGACGCCGAGCGTAACCAGGGCCTGGACCCGCAGACCGCCATCTACCAGGCGGCGCTGTTGCGCTTCCGGCCGATTCTGATGACCACTCTGGCTGCGTTGTTCGGTGCGGTGCCGCTGATGCTGGCTACCGGTTCCGGCGCAGAATTGCGTCAGCCGCTCGGGCTGGTGATGGTCGGCGGTTTGCTGGTAAGCCAGGTCTTGACCCTGTTCACCACACCCGTGATCTACCTGTACTTCGACCGTCTTGGCCGTCGCTGGCGCAAAGAGCCGCAAAGCCTGGAGCCGGTTGAGTCATGAACCTGTCCGGACCTTTCATTCGCCGGCCGGTCGCTACCATGCTGCTGAGCCTGGCGATCCTGTTGCTCGGCGGCGTCAGTTTCAATCTGTTGCCGGTGTCGCCGTTGCCACAGATCAATTTCCCCGTGATCGTGGTGTCGGCCAGCTTGCCCGGCGCGAGTCCCGAGGTAATGGCGTCTACGGTAGCGACGCCGTTGGAGCGCTCATTCGGCTCGATTGCCGGCATCACGACCATGAGCAGCAACTCCAGCCAGGGTTCCACGCGGGTGATCCTGGCGTTCGATTCCGACCGGGACATCAATGGCGCGGCGCGGGAAGTGCAGGCGGCCATCAACGCCTCGCGCAACTTGTTGCCCAGTGGCATGCGCAGCATGCCCACCTATAAGAAGGTCAATCCGTCCCAGGCACCGATCATGGTGCTGTCGTTGACATCGGACGTGTTGAAGAAGGGAGAACTCTACGACCTGGCTTCCACCATCCTTTCCCAAAGCCTGTCCCAGGTGCCAGGGGTCGGTGAAGTGCAGATCGGTGGCAGCTCCCTGCCGGCGGTCCGCATCGAGCTGGAGCCCAAGGCGCTCGACCAGTACGGCGTGGCGTTGGACGATGTGCGCAACACCATCGCCAATGCCAACCAGCGGCGTCCCAAGGGTTCCCTGGAAGACAGTGAGCGCAATTGGCAGATCCAGGCCAACGACCAGTTGGAAAAGGCCAAGGACTACGAACCGCTGCTGATTCGCTACCAGAACGGCGCCGCCCTGCGCCTGGGGGATGTGGCAAAGATCAGTGATGGCGTGGAGGACCGCTACAACAGCGGCTTCTTCAACAACGATGCGGCGGTGTTGCTGGTGATCAACCGTCAGTCCGACGCCAACATCATCGAAACGGTCCGGCAGATCAAGGCTCAGCTGCCAGCGTTGCAGGCGGTGCTGCCGTCCAGCGTCAAGCTCAACCTGGCCATGGACCGCTCACCGGTGATCACCGCGACCTTGCATGAAGCCGAGATGACGTTGCTGATTGCGGTGGCCCTGGTGGTGCTGGTGGTGTACCTGTTCCTGGGTAACTTCCGCGCCTCGTTGATCCCGACCCTGGCGGTGCCGGTGTCGTTGGTGGGCACCTTCGCGGTGATGTACCTGTACGGCTTCTCCTTGAACAATTTCTCGCTGATGGCCTTGATCCTCGCCACTGGGTTGGTGGTGGACGATGCCATCGTGGTGCTGGAGAACATTTCCCGGCACATCGACGACGGCGTGCCGCCGATGAAGGCGGCGTACCTGGGGGCCAAGGAAGTCGGCTTTACCTTGCTCTCGATGAACGTGTCGCTGGTGGCGGTGTTCCTGTCCATCCTGTTCATGGGCGGCATCGTCACCAACCTGTTCCGCGAGTTTTCCGTGACCTTGTCAGCGGCGATCATCGTTTCGCTGGTGGTGTCGCTGACGTTGACCCCGATGCTCTGCGCGCGCTGGCTCAAGCCCCATGTCAAAGGCCACATGACCGGCTTGCAGCGCTGGAGCCATAAGGTCAACGACCGTATGGTCGCGGCGTACGCCACTAGCCTGGATTGGGTGTTGCGTCATCGGCGCCTGACGCTGCTCAGCCTGTTCATCACCGTGGGGGTGAACATCGCGCTGTACGTGGTAGTGCCGAAGACCTTCATGCCGCAGCAGGACACCGGCCAGTTGATCGGCTTTGTGCGCGGTGATGACGGGCTGTCGTTCGGCGTGATGCAGCCAAAGATGGAAACCTTCCGCAAGGCCGTCCTCAAGGACCCGGCCGTGCTCAGCGTGGCCGGCTTCATCGGCGGCAACAACGGCACCAACAACGCGGTGATGCTGGTGCGGCTCAAGCCCATCGCCGAACGCAAGATCTCGGCCCAGGCGGTGATCGAGCGTATCCGCAAGGAGGTCCCGCTGGTGCCGGGTGGCCGGTTGTTCCTGATGGCCGACCAGGACCTGCAATTTGGCGGCAGTCGCGACCAGTCCAGTGCGCAGTACTCCTACATCCTGCAAAGCGGAGACTTGGCGGCGTTGCGCCTGTGGTACCCGAAAGTGGTCGCCGCCTTTCGCGAGCTGCCGGAGCTGACCGCCATCGACGCCCGTGAAGGCCGTGGCGCTGCCCAGGTGACACTGGTGGTCGATCGCGATCAGGCCAAGCGCCTGGGCATCGACATGAACATGGTCACGGCGGTATTGAACAACGCCTACAGCCAGCGGCAGATTTCCACCATCTACGACAGCCTCAACCAGTATCAGGTGGTGATGGAGGTCAACCCGAAATACGCCCAGGACCCGATCACCCTGAACCAGATGCAGGTGATCACCTCCACGGGCGCGCGGGTGCCGTTGTCGACCATCGCACACTATGAGAACAGCCTGGCGAATGATCGCGTCAGCCATGAAGGCCAGTTCGCCTCGGAAAGCATTGCGTTCGACATGGCACCTGGGGTGACGGTGGAGCAGGGCACCGCCGCTATCGAGCGGGCGATTGCCAAGCTCGGTTTGCCTGAGGACGTGATCGCCAAGATGGCCGGCACCGCCGATGCCTTCGCGGCGACCCAGAAGGGCCAGCCGTTCATGATCCTCGGTGCGCTGGTGGCGGTGTATCTGGTGCTGGGTATTCTGTATGAAAGCTACATTCACCCGCTGACCATCCTTTCGACCTTGCCGTCGGCGGGTGTGGGGGCATTGCTCTCCATTTACTTGCTGGGCGGCGAGTTCAGCCTGATCTCCTTGTTGGGGTTGTTCCTGCTGATTGGTGTGGTGAAGAAAAACGCGATCCTGATGATCGACCTGGCCCTGCAACTGGAGCGCCATGACGGCATGAGCCCGCAAGAATCGATTCGCAGCGCCTGCCTGTTGCGTCTGCGGCCGATCCTGATGACCACGCTCGCGGCCATCCTTGGCGCCTTGCCGTTGCTGCTCGGCGCGGGCGATGGCGCGGAAATGCGCCAACCGTTGGGCCTGACCATCATTGGCGGCCTGGTGTTCAGCCAGATCCTGACCCTTTACACCACCCCGGTGGTCTACCTCTATCTCGACCGCGCGCGCCATCGTTTCAACGCCTGGCGCGGCGTGCGTACCGATGCTGCCTTGGACACTGCGCTATGACCGATTCAACGTTTGCCAAATTGGCCATGAGCATGCCCCGTGGTTCCCGCGTGGCCGGCTTGGTGCTGTGTGGTGCCTTGCTCAGCGCTTGTGCCATCGGCCCCGACTACAAACGCCCGGAAGTGGCCGAACCTGCACAATTCAAGCAAGCCCAGGGCTGGCGCCAGGCCACGCCGAGCGACTCCCTGGCCCGTGGCGCGTGGTGGGAGCTGTACGGTGATCGCCAACTGAATGAATTGGTCGAACGCCTGAACAACTCCAACCAGACCGTGGCCCAGGCCGAAGCGCGCTTCCGCCAGGCCCAGGCCCAGGTACGCAGTGCCCGGGGGGCGTTTTTCCCGACGGTGGACCTGAGTGCCGGGAAAACCCGCGCCAGCCAAGGCACCGGCAGCAGCAACGCCAGCCTCAGCAGCTCCAGCAGTGGTATTCGCGACACCCTCAATACCCAGTTGGGCGTGAGTTGGGAGGCGGATGTCTGGGGCAAGCTGCGCCGTGGCCTGGAAGCCAACGAAGCGACCGCCGAGGCCAGTTCGGCGGACTTGGCGGCCATGCGTTTGAGCCAGCAATCGGAACTGGTGCAGGACTACCTGCAATTGCGCGTCATGGATGAACAGACCCGCCTGCTGCAAGCCACGCTGGATACTTACCAGCGCTCGTTGAAAATGACCGAAAACCAATACCGCGCCGGTGTGTCGGACAAGGCGGCCATCGCCCAGGCGCAAACCCAACTCAAGACCACCCAGGCCAGCCTGATTGACCTGATCTGGCAGCGCGCCCAGCTGGAAAACGCCATCGCCGTATTGATCGGCGAGGCACCGGCCAATTTCAACCTGGCTGTGAGCAAGACCATTCCCACATTGCCGCAGGTTCCCGTCAGCGTGCCGTCGCAGTTGCTTGAGCGCCGTCCGGACATCGCCTCTGCCGAACGTTCGGTGATTGCCGCCAATGCCAATATCGGGGTGGCGAAAGCCGCTTATTACCCGGATCTGACCTTGAGCCTGGCGGGTGGCTATTCCAGCAGCACCTACGCCGACTGGATCAGCCTGCCGAACCGGTTCTGGTCGGTGGGGCCGAAACTGGCCATGACCTTGTTCGACGGCGGCCAGCGTTCGGCGGAAGTCGACCGTACCGTGGCTACTTATGATGAGACTGTGGCCAAGTACCGCCAGACCGTGCTCGATGGTTTCCGTGAAGTGGAAAACTACATGGTGCAGTTGAAGGTGCTGGAGGACGAGGCGGTGGTCAGCAATGAAGCGTTGGCATCGGCGCGTGAATCGTTGCGGCTGACCGAGAACCAGTACAAGGCGGGGTTGATTGCGTACCTGGATGTGGTCACGGTGCAGGCCACGGCCCTCAGCAATGAGCGTACCGTGTTGACGCTGTTGCAAACGCGGTTGGTGGCGAGTGTGCAGTTGATCGCGGCGCTGGGCGGGGGGTGGGATGGGCACACGTCGGTAGTGGACAAGGACTGATTGAGGTTTCAAGCAGCACCAGAGCCGATTGCTATCTCCCTGATGCAAGTAGATCAAAATGTGGGAGCGGGCTTGCTCGCGAATACGGTGGTTCAGCCAAGTATCCGGTGACTGACACACCGCTATCGCGGGCAAGCCCGCTCCCACATTTTTGATCGAGTTCTGCCCCAGGATCCCCATCAGGACCGAACCAAAATCCCACCTTCCCAAGCCGGTAGATTGACGTCAAAATGCCTATAATGGCTTTCTGATAATTAATCAACCCCCCCATAATTATTCTCGCTACAATCGCCCACTTTGCCATCTGGTACGGGCGTTTCAGGCCCGTCGGTTCTGAGAAACCCCATGCTTATCGGTAGTTATTCCCCCTCTTTGGTCGTGATCTCCCTGTTCGTGGCGATCCTGGCATCCTATACCGCGTTGGACCTGGCAGGCCGCATCGCGACCACCAAGGGTCGTGCGGTTTATTTGTGGATTGCCGGCGGTGCATTGGCGATGGGCGTGGGTGTGTGGTCCATGCACTTCATCGGGATGTTGGCGTTGCGCCTGCCGTTTGCGCTGGGGTTTGACGTAGGCATCACCGCGTTGTCGTTGCTGATCGCGATATTGTCCAGCGGCTTTGCGTTATGGCTGGTCAGCCAGCAACGCCTGCCCCTGTGGCAACTGGCCTTCGGCGCGTTGGTGATGGGCGCTGGCATCAGCAGCATGCACTACACGGGCATGGCGGCCATGCGCATGACGCCGGGCATTGACTACGACCCTGCGCTGTTTGGCGCGTCGTTGCTGATTGCGGTGGTGGCCTCCGGCGCTGCGTTGTGGATCGCTTTCAACCTGCGCCGCAACACGCCCTATGTACGCTTCACACGTGCAGGCGCGGCCGTGGTCATGGGGGTGGCGATCGTCGGCATGCACTACACCGGCATGGCGGCCGCTCAGTTTGCCGACGATAGTTTTTGCGGCGCTGCATTGTCGGGGTTGAGTGGCAAGGGCCTGGACTATCTGGTGCTGGTGACCAGCCTCTCGGTGTTGATCATTGCCCTGTTGACCTCCTTGCTGGATGCCCGCCTGGAGGCGCGCACCGCCGTGCTTGCCGACTCCCTGACCCTGGCCAACCAGGAACTGACCCACCTGGCTTTACACGACATGCTCACCGGCCTGCCCAATCGCACGTTGCTTTCCGACCGTATCCAGCAAGCGATGCAGGCGGTGACGGAGCAGGGTAGCTGCTTCGCTTTGATGTTTATTGACCTGGACGGTTTCAAACCGGTCAACGATGCCTTCGGTCATCACATGGGTGATCAGTTGTTGCGTGAGGTGGGATTGCGCCTGCGCGAGGACTTGCGCAGCCAGGACACCCTGGCCCGTATCGGTGGCGATGAGTTCGTGCTGCTGGTGCAACTGATGCAGCCGGACGACGCCATGGGCCTGGCCGAACGTCAGGTCGCCCTGATCAACCGCATGTTCACAGTGGCCGGGCATGAGCTGAAGATCTCCGCCAGTATCGGTATTGCCCTGTTCCCGGGCAATGGCAATAACCCCGAAGAACTTCTGATGAACGCCGATGCCGCCATGTATCACGCCAAGAGCATGGGCAAGAATGGCTACAGCTTCTTCGATGTGTCGATGAACACCAATGCGCGCAAACAGTTGCAGCTGTTACAGGACTTGCGCAACGCCCTCGAACATCAGCAGTTCTGCCTGCATTACCAACCCAAATTCGATGCCATCAGTGGCCGCGCAGTGGGTGCTGAAGCGTTGCTGCGTTGGGAGCACCCGCAACAGGGCTTGTTGCTGCCTGTCACGTTTATCGAATTGGCGGAAAAGACCGGCTTGATCATTCCCATCGGTGAGTGGGTGCTCAATGAAGCCTGTCGCCAGATGGCCATTTGGTATGCCCAGGGCTACAAAGACTGGCGGATCGCGGTGAACCTGTCGGCGTTACAGTTCTGTCATGCCGGATTGGTCAAGAGTGTCGCGGCAGCCCTGGCCAGCCACCAGTTGCCGGCCAACAGCCTGACCCTGGAAATCACCGAGACCACCGCCATGAGCGATGCCGATGCCAGCATGACGGTCTTGCAGCAGCTCTCGGACATGGGCGTGGACCTGTCCATCGATGACTTTGGCACCGGCTACTCCAGCCTGATGTACCTCAAACGCCTGCCGGCCAACGAGTTGAAGATCGACCGCGGTTTCGTGCGCGACCTGGAGCACGACAGCGACGACGCGGCCATCGTTTCGGCCATTGTTGCGCTGGGCCAGGCCCTGGGGCTGCGCATCGTTGCCGAAGGGGTGGAGACCGACGTCCAGCAAAGTTTTCTCACACGCCTGGGGTGCAACTCCCTGCAGGGCTACTTGTTGGGCCACCCTTTGCCGGCGGATGGCTTCATGGCCGATATCCAGCGTGCCGAAGACGCAGCCGCGCCTGACAAAAACGACGTGTGACGGGTATTCTTGGACTCAACCCTAAACGTTTGGTTGATTCAGGAGGCAGCACCCATGGATAAAGTCGTCATCATCACCGGAGGTAGCCGTGGGATCGGCGCCGAGACGGCACTGTTGGCTGCCCGGCAGGGCTATCGCATCTGCATCAACTATCAGTCGGATGAAGAAGCGGCCCAGCGCGTGCTGGAACAGGTGCGTGCATTGGGTGCACAGGCTATCGCTGTACGGGCGGATGTCAGCATCGAGGATGAAGTGATCGCGCTGTTTCACCGCGTGGATACCGAGTTGGGCCGTGTCACGGCGTTGGTCAATAACGCCGGCACCGTGGGGCACAAATCGCGGGTCGATGAGATGTCCGAGTTCCGTATCCTGAAAGTCATGAAAACCAACGTGTTGGGCCCCATCCTGTGTGCCAAGCATGCGCTGCTGCGCATGTCGCCAAGGCACGGCGGGCAGGGCGGCAGCATTGTCAACGTGTCGTCGGTGGCGGCGCGGCTGGGCTCGCCGGGCGAATATGTCGACTACGCAGCGTCCAAAGGCGCCCTGGATACCTTCACCATTGGTTTGTCAAAAGAAGTGGCGGGCGAGGGTATTCGCGTCAACGCGGTGCGTCCCGGTTATATCTTCACTGACTTCCATGCCTTGAGCGGCGACCCGGACCGGGTCAGCAAGCTGGAGTCCGGTATTCCGATGGCCCGTGGTGGCCGTCCGGATGAGGTGGCGGAAGCGATTATCTGGCTGTTGTCGGACAAGGCTTCCTACACCACCGGTACGTTCCTCGATCTGGGCGGTGGCCGTTAATTATCCAGCGCCTGTATAGACG
>NZ_JBOICG010000677.1:0-1946 GCF_050739995.1 Pseudomonas sp.
CCTCAAGGTCTGTCGACTGAACGTGAGCCATCGGCCGCCGAAGTCGCTGCGCTGATCACCCAGATCCGCAAAGACAAGGTCAAGGCCGTGTTCATGGAAAACATCAAGGACTCGCGCCTGCTCAAGCAGATCGCCGACGAAAGCGGCGCGCAGATCGGCGGCACGTTGTACTCCGACGCCCTCGCCGCCGAAGGCCCGGCCAGCACCTTCACCGGGCTGTTCGAATACAACCTCAACACCCTGTGCGCCGCCCTGAGCAAACCATGACGCTGAGCATGCTCGATCTGGAAAAGGCAGCCCTCGGCAGCCGCTTTCCACTCGAACCCGTGCTGAACGCCCTGCCGTGGAACAGCGATGGCCTGATTGCCGCCATCGCCCAGCAACACGGCACGGGCGAGGTGTTGATGCTGGCCTGGATGAACCGCCAGGCCCTCAACGAAACCCTCACCACCGGGCACGTTTGCTATTGGTCGCGTTCACGCCAACAGCTGTGGCGCAAGGGCGAAAGCTCCGGCCACTGGCAACAGTTGATCGAAGCGCGCCTGGATTGCGACGGCGACGCGGTGCTACTGATCGTCGACCAGCAAGGCCCGGCCTGCCACACCGGCCGGCCGACCTGCTTCTACAACGCCATCGACGACAACTACGTCCACATCATTACGGAGCCTGAAGCATGATCCGCAAAAACCCTTCCGGCGATCTGCCAGTGATTGCCGAATCGGCCTACGTCGACAAAACCGCGATCATCTGCGGCAAAGTCATCATTGGTGAAAATGTGTTTGTCGGCCCCTATGCCGTGATCCGTGCCGACGAAGTCGACGCCACTGGAGACATGGACCCCATCACCATCGGCGCCAACTCCAACATCCAGGACGGCGTGGTCATTCACTCCAAATCCGGTGCAGCGGTGACTATTGGAGAATTCACATCCATTGCGCATCGCTCCATCGTCCACGGCCCCTGCACCGTCGGCGACCGGGTGTTCATCGGCTTCAACAGCGTGTTGTTCAACTGCGCTGTGGGCGACGGCTGTGTGGTACGTCACAACTCGGTGGTCGACGGCCGTGATTTGCCCGCTGCCTTCTACGTACCCTCCACCACCCGCATCGGGCCTAACACCGACCTGTCGCAATTCCCGCCGGTCAGCGTCAGCGCCTCGGAGTTTTCCGAAGACGTGGCTCGCACGAATGTCGACCTGGTACTCGGTTACAAAGCCCTGCAAAACGAGTTCTGAACCATGAGCCGCCTGCTGATTCGCAATGCCCGCCTGGTCAATGAAGGCCAAGAATTCGACGCCGATGTGCTGGTCGCCAATGGCCGCATCGAGAAGATCGCCAGCAGCATCGAAGGCTGCAACGAGCCGGTGGAAATCGACGCCCAGGGCCAATGGCTGCTGCCGGGTATGATCGATGACCAAGTGCACTTTCGCGAACCCGGCGCGCCGGACAAAGGCAGTTTCTACAGTGAGTCCCGCGCGGCGGTGGCCGGTGGCATCACCAGTTTCATGGACATGCCCAACACCAATCCCGCCACACTGACCCTGGAAGCCCTGGCCGATAAAAAGCGCCGCGCCGCTTTGCATTCGGTGGCCAACTACGGCTTTCACTTTGGAGTGAGCAACGACAATCTCGACATCGTCGCCGCCCTCGACCCGCGGGAAGTCGCCGGGGTCAAAGTGTTCATGGGTGCCTCCACCGGCAATATGCTGGTAGACGACCCACGCATTCTGGAGCGCTTGTTTGCCGAAGTGCCGACGATCCTGCTGGCCCACTGCGAGCACACGCCGAGCATCCTGGCCAACGAGCAACGTTTGCGTGAGCGCTTCGGCGAGCAGATTCCCGCCGTCGCCCACCCGCTGATCCGGGATGCTGAAGCCTGCTATCGCTCATCTTCTCTTGCCGTGGAATTGGCTCGACGTCACGGTACACGGTTGCACGTACTGCACC
>NZ_JBOICG010000678.1:0-2642 GCF_050739995.1 Pseudomonas sp.
ATGTGATGCAGCTTGACCTGGCCGTTTTCAATCGACACTTCGGCCACCACTGCCGCCTGGGAGCCGAACGGGGAGGCCATGGCCACGCCACGGGCACGTCGGCTGCCGTCCTCTGCGGTATAGGGCCCGCGCTTCCAGCCGCCGGACAGTTCTGCCACCGCTTGCAACAAGGTGGTCAGTCGCTTGTTATCGCGCAATAGGTGCAGGCGCAGCTCGTAGGGGTCATGGCCGCCTTTGTCGGCCAACTCATCCAGGAACCCTTCGTAGAAGAAGTCGTTGAGCGAATTGCCCACCGAACGCCAGTAGCCGAGCATGGGCGAACCTTTGACGTAGATCTGCGCGATGCGTTTGTTGGGGATTGCGTAGGACTTGCCCGACAAGCCTTCGAGGGCCGTGGGGTCGATTTTATCGCCCTGTTTGCCGCTGAGGGCTTCGGTCGGGCCTTCGGTGGCGCTGACCGCCTCGATGGCCACCGGCAAGCCCTTGTCGTCCAGCGCGGCGCGGAACTTGACCACGGCGACCGGGCGCAGCACATCGCGCAAGAACTCTTCCTCACGGCTCCAGATCAGCTTGACCGGGCGACCGACCGCCTTGGCCAGGGCGATAGCCTGCGGGTACGGGTTGGCCGAGTCATACAGGAAATGCCGTCCGAAAAAACCGCCCAGCAGCGGCGAGTGCAGCGTGATCTTCGCCGGATCGAGCCCGGTACGCTTGGCGATATCGGCGCGGAACATGTCCGGCGCCTGGTTGGGCAGCCACACTTCCAGCGTGCCGTCGGGGTTGAAACGTGCCAGGGCCGACGGCGGCTCCAGTTGGGCATGGTTCAGGTATTGGTTGTGGTAGGTGGCTTCGACCTTGGTCTTGGCGTTTGCCAGCGCGCCGGCCACATCGCCTTCGTTTTCGTCGTCACGGGCCGGGCCTTGCTGGGCGGCGAGGAAGTCACGGTGTTTGTCGGTGGAAAAATCCGCGGGCATCACCCGCAACGGAGAGTCGGCCGCTGCTTCCAGCCATTCCACCTGGATGGCCTCGACGGCACGCTTGGCATGCCACCAGCGTTCAGCCACCACCGCCACCGCGCCAGGCAGTTGATGGACCGAGTGCACACCCTTCATGGCTTCGACTTGCGCCTGGTTGCGCAGGCTACCCACGGTCATGCCCAGGCGTGGCGCATGCTGTACGGCGGCGTGGAGCATGTTGTCGACTTTGATGTCGATGCTGTACTGCGCCTTGCCGGTGGATTTATCGTAGGCATCCAGGCGTTTCACTGGCTTGCCGATCCAGCGGAACTGGCTCGGGTCGCGCAGGGTGATCGTGGCCGGGTCGGGCACCGGCATGTCCAGGGCGCGACCGGCCAGCTCGCCATAACCCACCGAGCGACCAGAGGCGGTGTGAACCACGCGGCCGGGCTGTGTGGTCAGTTGGGCCACGGGCACGCCAAGCTGCTCGGCACCGGCTTGCAATAGCATGGCGCGGGCCAGGGCGCCGAGACGGCGCATGGTCGGGTAGCTCATGCGTATCGACATGCTGCCGCCGGTGATGCGCAAACCGTTTTCCATCACCACATAGGCTTCACCGGGCGGTGCGGCCTCCACCACGAAGGTGGCAGGATCGGCATCCAGCTCTTCACCGACAATCTGCGCCATGGCGGTGTGGGTGCCTTGCCCGCCCTCCATGAAAGGACTGCGCAGGTGGATACTGCCGTCCGGGCGGATTTCCAGGAACGCCGGCACCTGGGTGCCACGTTCGGGGGCGTTGGCGGTGGCGGCCAATGCCCTGGGCGTGCCCAACGGCAGACCAAAACCAATGACCAGTGCGCCTACGGCGGTGCTGGCGAGAAAGCGGCGGCGGGACAGGTTGACCGGATCACCCAGGGGCAGGTCGAGGCTTTCGTCAGAGATGTTCATTACACGACCTCCTTCGCCAAATCATTCATGGCGGTATGGATCGCGTTATACGTACCGCAGCGACACAGGTTGACCATCGCCGCATCGATCTGCGCTTGAGTGGGTGCCGGAGTGTGCTTGAGCAGCGCGGTGGCCGCCATCACCTGCCCGGACTGGCAGTAACCGCATTGCGCCACTTGATGTTCGACCCAGGCCGCGACCACGCGCTTGCCCACATCATCGTTCTCAACGGCCTCGATGGTGGTGATCTCGCGACCGACCACGCCTGCTACCGGTGTGACGCACGAGCGCACCACGATACCGTCTACCAGCACGGAGCACGCGCCGCATTGCGCCAGGCCGCAACCGTATTTGGTGCCGGTCAGCCCCAGGTCATCGCGGATGACCCACAAAAGGGGCGTGTCGGCGTCGGCCTCGACTTGATAGGCCTTTTGGTTAATACGTAATTCCATGGCTCACCTGCTGATCTACGGTAGGTGCGGCCTTTTTTAATAAGAAGATTTGCGCTGGCCGCTCATTGTCGAACTCTAGACCACGGCGCAAGGGCTAACTATCCGCTAGTCGGTAAATTCAGAGGATCAGGCAAGTATTCGACAGGATTGGGTGAGGGGGGAGAGGTGGGTTTCAAGTCCAGCCTGGCGGATGGACTTGAATGGACGGGGCTTTCGGCGATTTAGCGGGCTTTTTCGGTGCTTCGCTGCGGATAAAGCGCCTGCCAATGTGAAATCTGCTGTTGGA
>NZ_JBOICG010000679.1:0-7946 GCF_050739995.1 Pseudomonas sp.
AGTTAGGGGTTTGCAGCACCACCGGCTGGCCCGGTTGTACAAAGGCGTGCAGCGCCATGTTGAAGCCGGGCTCGACGCCGGGCAGGAATAGCAACTCTTCAGGTTGTACACGCCAGGCGTACTTGGCCCACAGGTCGGCCACGATGGCTTCGCGTACATCCGGGCCGGCCACGCTATAGCCGAGAATCTGCTGCTCCAGACGCTGGTGCAGGGCTTGCAGCACCGCGGGCGGTGCGGCGATGTCCATGTCGGCGATCCACATCGGCAACACGTCTTTCGGGTAGCGGCTCCACTTGGTGCTGCCGGTGCCGAGGCGTGGGTGGATCGTGTCGAAATCAAAGCTCATGGGCGACTCGTATCAGGGAGGCGGGCAAAGAATGGCGCCGATTCTAGCGCCATTAATTTTATAGGCCAGTGCTGATTGCCGCAGACAGTTGTTGGTGGGCCTGTTCCAGTGCGCGATTGACCGCTTCTTCCCCGCGTACCATGGCCGGCAGGTAGGTAAACTCCACTGAGCGAATCCCGACCGTCGCCAGAATGGCCGTCAGGTAAGGCGTGAGAAAGTCCGGCTCGTGGCCCTTGCGCGCATTGCCGGAACTGACGAGTACAAAGGTGCGCCGGTCTTGCAGCAGGCCGACCTTTTCGAACTGCGGGTTGACCGTGAAGCTGCGGTGGATACGCACCACATGGTCGATCCAGGCCTTGAGTGTCGCTGGCACGGTGAAATTGTGTACCGGGGTGCACAGGATCAACAGGTCGCAGGCTTCCAGTTCCACGATCAACTGCTCCGACAGCGCCGTTGCGCTGCCACTCAGGCCGCCCGGTGTGGTCAAGGCGTTGGCATATTCCCGGGTCAACGGCGGGAGCGCCTGGCCGCTGTAGTCGCGTTCGATGATATCGGCGTCCGGCACCAGGTCGCGCAGCAGTGCACGGGCCAGCTTGAAGGTTTGTGCGGCTTTGCCATGGGGGCTGAAACTGAGCAACAGGGCACGGGTCATGGGTTCAAATCCTGGGAAAAGTGCATGCCAAGTGGCAACAGCCCTTGGCGGAAATAGAAGCGTTGGGCCAGGGCCATGTGCATGCCGGTGTCCAACACCAAGTAACGATAGCCACGGGCCCGGGTTTCTTCGCGCACGCGCTCAAGCAACTGCTCGCCCAGGCGACGACGCTGCAAGGCGACATCCACGACCAGGTCATCGACGTAGATGAAGCGGCCATACAGGGTGTTTTCCGTCAGCCGATAACCAACCAGGCCGATCACCTTGCCCTGTTCACGGGCGGCCAGCAGTTGGTAGCCGTTCTGCCGCTGGCGTTGGACTTGCTCGGCGAAGGCAACGGCATCGGTCAAGTGCGGGCGCAGTTGCTGCATCACCGCAAAGCTGGCGATGCAATCGGCTTCAGTGTATATCGGCGCAAATTCGACGTGCTCATTCAT
This sequence comes from Pseudomonas sp., assembly GCF_050739995.1. Lineage (GTDB taxonomy): Bacteria > Pseudomonadota > Gammaproteobacteria > Pseudomonadales > Pseudomonadaceae > Aquipseudomonas. Next base: position 1,436 of record NZ_JBOICG010000679.1, read on the forward strand.
GGTCTTGATTCACCAAGTGGGCTTTGACGGCGGCTGGCACTTTGCGAAAGCTGATGGCGACGCGGTTCAGGGCGTTCATCAGGGCAATCGCCAGGGTCAAGTCGGCCACTTGTTTTTCATTGAACAGGGCCGTGATCTTGGCGTATTCGGCGTCCGGTACTTGAGTCTGGGCTACCTGGGTGACCACCTCGGCCCAGGCCAGGGCGGCGGATTCGCGCGGCGTGAACAGCGGCAGTGCTTCGTGCCAGGCGGCGACCAACATCAGTTTCTCCAGGCTGACGCCTTGCTTGAGCAGGTCACGGGAGTGGGAGTCCAGGCAGTAGGCACAGCCATTGAGCTGGGAAACCCGCAGGTACACCAGGTCGATCAATTCTTTCTCCAGGCCGCAGCCATGGATATAGCTGTGCACTGAACCCAGGGCGTTGTAGCCCGCTGGGGCGGCTTGGGCGTAATCGAGGCGGTGTTTCATGGTTGGTCCTTACATGCGTTAAGCGATGCGCCATTTTCGGTGGCACAAGGGCCGCTCGACAGGGGCATGATTGGACAAGTGGGTTGGGACATGATCAGACTTCGGCCTGTTTCCCTGTCGAGCCCACCCGTGATGCCAGCACTGCCCAAGTACCAGGAAATCTATCGGCGCTTTCGCCTGGCCATTGACCAGGGCCAATTGGCCCCCGGTGATCGCGTGCCGTCCGTGCGCAGCCTGGCGTTGGAACTCAAGGTGGCGCGGGGCACGGTGGAGACGGCGTATCAATTGCTGGTCAGCGAAGGCTTTTTTGAGGCGCGTGGCCAGGCCGGGACAGTGATTGCGCCGTCGCTGCCGCAGGTGTCCGTCAAGCCGTTGCCGATGGTTGAGCCTGCCGCACGCGGCCCCTCGGCGCTGCAAATGGGCTTGCCGGCCCTGGATGCATTCCCACGCAAGCTATGGTCGCGCTTGGTGACTCAGCAAGTCCGTCGCACTGACGCCGACAGCCTGGCGATGGGCGACGTGCGCGGCGCCCAGGCCCTGCGTGTGGCAATCGCCAGCTACCTGGCGCTGTACCGCGGCGTGGAGTGCACGCCACAACAGGTATTCGTGTGTGCGGGCTATGCCGGGTGCCTGACGCTGCTGTGCGATGCGCTGCAGATGGCAGGGCAACGTTGCTGGTTTGAAGACCCCGGGTATTTGCACGGGCGCCAGTTGTTGACCCACCACGGCGTGGAGCTGGTGCCGGTGCCCGTGGACCGTGACGGGCTGGACGTGGCGCAAGGTATTCGACTCGGCGCGCAGGCGCGGTTGGCAGTGGTTACACCGGCGCATCAAAGCCCGCTGGGCGTAGCCTTGAGCCGGGAGCGGCGGCTGGCCTTGTTGACGTGGGCCCGGGAGCAGGGCGGTTGGGTGGTCGAGGATGATTACGACAGTGAGTTCCGCTACCGGGGCCAGCCCCTGGCGGCACTCAAAAGCCAGGATGGTGATGACCGGGTGATCCATGCCGGGAGCTTCAGCAAGATGTTGTTTCCGGGGTTGCGCCTGGGCTACCTGGTGGTACCCACGTCGCTGGTGGCGACCTTTGAACGCAGTGCCGAGGCATTGCAGCAACGCAGTCCGCAGCTGCTGCAACTGACCACTGTGGACTTTATGGAGCAGGGGCATTTCACCCGGCATCTAAAGAAGATGCGCCAGTTGTATGCGCAGCGCCATGGATGGCTGGTCAACGCGTTGGGAATACATTGCGCGGGCTTTTTGCGGGTGGATGAGCAAGCAGGGGGGATTAATCTGCTGGCGCGGCTAGAGGTGGCGGTATCGGACCACGCCGTGGCCGAAGCGGCGAACGCGGCGGGTTTGGCGATACAGGCGCTGTCAGGGTGGACGATGGGGGCTCATCGGGAGCAGGGCTTGTTGATGGGGTTTACCAACGTCGCCACGCAACAGCACGCCGCTGAGTTGGCTGTGCGGCTACGCCGTGTGATTGAGGCGTTATCGTTCTGTGACCGACAAGTTCTGTAATAAAAACGCCATTGCACTGGGGATTAAAACAGGGAGGGGCTATTTTGGTGCGTCTCAATAACCAGAGTAGCCATGGATGAAATACCAACCCTTCAGCCGTACTTTGATTGCCACTGCGCTGGTGTTGACGGTCAGCGGTGTGCAGGCCGCTTCACAGGCTCCGGTGGCCGGTGAAAATGGCATGGTGGTGACCGCCCAGCATTTGGCCACTCATGTGGGTGTGGATGTACTCAAGGCTGGCGGCAATGCGGTGGATGCGGCCGTTGCGGTCGGCTATGCGCTGGCGGTGGTGTACCCGGCCGCCGGTAACCTGGGCGGTGGCGGGTTCATGACCGTACAACTGGCCGACGGGCGCAAGACCTTCCTCGACTTCCGTGAAAAAGCCCCGCTGGCGGCCACCGCCGACATGTATCTGGACAAAGACGGCAAGGTCATCGACGGCCTCAGCGCCAAGGGCCACCTGGCGGTCGGTGTGCCCGGCACCGTGTCCGGCATGGAACTGGCGTTGAGCAAATACGGCACCCTCAAGCGCGCCCAGGTGATTGCTCCGGCGATAAACCTGGCGGAAAACGGCTTCGAACTGGAACAAGGCGACATCGACTTGCTGCACACCGCCACCGGTGAGTTCGAAAAAGATCAGGACATGCGCGGGATTTTCCTGCACAACGGCCAACCGATGCAGGTCGGCCAGAAGCTGGTGCAGAAAGACCTGGCCAAGACCCTCAAGGAAATTTCCGCCAAGGGCACCGACGGTTTCTATAAAGGCTGGGTCGCCAAGGCCCTGGTGGATTCCAGCCAGGCCGGCAAGGGCATCATCACCCAGGCTGACCTCGACAAGTACAAGACCCGCGAGCTGGCGCCCATCGAGTGCGATTACCGGGGCTATCACGTGGTCTCGGCGCCGCCTCCGAGCTCAGGTGGTGTGGTGATCTGCCAGATCATGAACATCCTCGAAGGCTATCCGATGGCCGACCTCGGCTATCACTCGGCCCAAGGCCTGCACTACCAGATCGAAGCGATGCGCCACGCCTACGTGGACCGTAACAGCTACCTTGGCGACCCGGATTTCGTGAAGAACCCGATCGCTCATCTGCTGGACAAGGACTATGCCGCCAAGCTGCGTGCCGCCATCGAACCGCAGAAAGCCGGCGACTCTCAGGCGATCAAGCCGGGCGTGTCGCCTCATGAAGGCAATAACACCACGCACTATTCCATCGTCGACAAGTGGGGCAACGCGGTCTCGGTGACTTACACCCTCAACGACTGGTTCGGTGCCGGGGTGATGGCGAGCAAGACCGGGGTGATTCTCAACGACGAAATGGACGACTTCACCGTCAAGGTCGGTGTGCCGAACATGTACGGCCTGGTCCAGGGTGAAGCCAACGCCATCGCGCCGGGCAAGGCGCCGCTGTCGTCGATGAGCCCGACCATCGTGACCAAGGATGGCAAGGCGGTGATGGTGGTAGGGACACCCGGTGGCAGTCGCATCATCACGGCCACCTTGCTGACCATCCTCAATGTCATCGACTACAAGATGAACATCCAGGAAGCCGTGGACGCGCCGCGTTTCCACCAGCAGTGGATGCCTGAGACCACTAACCTTGAGACCTTCGCGGTGAGCCCGGATACCCAGAAGATCCTGGAAAGTTGGGGCCATAAGTTTGCCGGTCCCCAGGACGCCAACCACTTGGCCGCGATCTTGGTAGGCGCACCATCCCTGGGTGGCAAGCCGGTCGGCAACAACCGCTTCTATGGCGCGAATGATCCGCGTCGCAATACCGGTCTGTCTCTGGGCTACTAAAGCCTGACGCGCTCAAAAATGTGGGATCGGGCTTGCCCGCGAAGACGGTGTATCAGCACCCTAATTAGTTGGCTGACACACTGCCATCGCGGGCAAGCCCGCTCCCACAGGTTATGGCAGAAGCAGCTGTTCCACTGCTGTAAACGCTGCCCGCCTGCGCTCGTCCCAATCCCCTCGAATCACCACCACCGGCTGCCGATGCTGCTGCATCCATTCCAGGCTGCCTTGGAAAAACGCCTGACGATCCGCCAGCTCCGGTTGGCAACGCTGACCGTCGGCAGTCCATTCCACATCTTCCGGCGACAGCAGCAGGTGCAGGTCGTAGTGACGGGCCAGCAGTTCGCTGTCGAGCCATGCCGGGTAGTCGCCGAACAGGGTTTGGCTCCACAGCTTGTTGGTCAGCAGGTGGGTGTCGAGGATCAACAGGTTGGGCTGTTCTGCGCGGGCGGCGTCTTCCCAGGCCAGTTGGCCACGGGCGATGGCCGGAATGTCGGCCAGGGTGGTGTCGCGCTGGTGGTGGTCGATGAAATAGCGCACGTATTCGCCGACCATCAGCCCGCCGAAGTGCGTTTGCAACTCTGTGGCCAGCCAGCTTTTGCCGCTGGACTCCGGGCCTGCCAGTACCACCACTTTCATGCGTGCAACGCCGGGTCGGCGCGCCATTCACGCCAGCCTTGCACGGCGATCACGGTGAACAGCGCATAGAGCGCGGCGGTCAGGTACAACCCTTTGTAGAGGAACAGCCCGACGAAGATCACGTCCACGGCGATCCACAACGGCCAGCACTGCACACGCTTTTGCGCCATCCACATTTGTGCCACCAGGCTGAAACCGGTGAGGGCGGCGTCGAGCCAGGGTTGAGCGGCGTCGGTCCAATGGGCCATGGCGGCGCCGAGCAACAGGCTGAATACCGCGCCGACGGCCAGGCTGGTCATGATCGCAGGCCAGCCCAGGCTGGTGACCATACGGCCTTGCTTGACCTCGCCGGCGCGGGTCCATTGCCACCAACCGTAGAGCTGCAGGCCGGCGTAGACCACCTGCAGCAGCATGTCGGAATAGAGTTTTACGTCGAAGAACACCCAGGTGTAGAGCAACACCATCACCAGCCCGATGGGCCAGCACCAGGGGTTTTGTTTGACCGTCAGCCAGACAGCGATCACCCCCAGGGCGGCGGCGAACAGTTCAAGCCCGGACATGGCGGTTCCTTGGGAGAGTCGAAAAGGGCGGTGATTGTAACTTCAAAATGTGGAAGGACCAATGTGGGAGGGGACAGCCCCCTCCCACAGGCTGAAACGAGCTAGACCTTGAATTGGCGCAGGAGCCCGTCGAGTTGTTCGCTCAGACCGCGCAAATGCGCGCTGGCCACGCTGGATTGTTCTGCCGCCAAGGCTGTGCTGTGGGACAACCCGGCCGCTTGGGTGACGTTCTGGTTGATGTCTTCCACCACATGGGCCTGTTGCAAGGTGGCGCTGGCAATCGAGGCGTTCAGCCCGTTGAGGTTGCGTAGCGCCTGGCCGATGGCATTCAGGCTGGCACCGGCCTGGCCGGCTTGTTCTATGGTCTGTTGTGAGGCGCTGTGGCTGTCGCTGATGACTTTGACCGCCGCTTCGGAGTGGCCTTGCAGGCGTTCGATCATCACCTGGATTTCCGCAGTGGATTTTTGCGTGCGCTGGGCCAGCAGGCGCACCTCATCGGCCACTACAGCAAAACCACGACCTTGCTCACCGGCGCGTGCGGCTTCGATCGCAGCGTTGAGGGCCAGCAGGTTGGTCTGGTCGGCGATGGAGCGGATCACTTCGAGCACACTACCGATCTGGGTGCTTTCGCTGGACAGGATGCGGATCACCTCAACGGCCTGGTTGATGGTGCCGGAGAGCTGGTCAATCTGTTGCAAGCTGCCGTCGATATTCACCTGGCCCTGTTGTGCCTGGGCTTGGGCGTCGCGCATCTCGCTCGCGGCGTGCTCGGCGTTTTTCGCCACGTCCTGCACGCCATAGGTGACTTCATTGATGGCGGTGGCGACCAACTCCATTTGCTGCGACTGCTGCTGGCTGCGGTCATAGGCCTGGCTGGCGTTGGTGCCCAGCTCCGTGGACGACTGGCCCAGGGCATTGGCGCACGTCTGCAACTGGCTGACCACCTGGCGCAGCTTGGTGGTGAAGGCGTTGAAGTGCTGGGACAGTTGGGTGACTTCGTCGCGCCCGTGGGTGTCGAGGCTGCGGGTCAGGTCGCTTTCGCCACTGGCGATATTGGCCATGGCATTCACGGCCTGTTGCAAAGGGTGCACGATGCTGCGGGCGATCAGCACCACCAACAGCGCCATCAGCACGGCAATGGTCAAGCCGATGAACGAGGCTTTCCACACCTGCACCTTGAATTCGGCTTGGACATCATCCACGTACACGCCGGAGCCGATGATCCAGCCCCATGGCTCGAACAGTTGGATATACGAGGTTTTTTCCACGGGCGCTTCGGCCCCCGGTTTCGGCCAGCGATAGTTGACGATGCCGGCGCCCTTGGCCTTGGCCAGGATCACGAATTCATTGAACACCGCAAACCCGTCCGGGTCGCGAATCGCCGAGAGGTTCTGGCCATCCAGCTTGGGGTTGGCGGCGTGCATGATCATCACGGGCGTGAGGTCGTTGATCCAGAAATAATCATCGTGGTCATAGCGCAACCCACGTACTGCGCTCAAGGCCTGCTGTTGGGCCGCTTCCCGGGTC
>NZ_JBOICG010000680.1:0-9936 GCF_050739995.1 Pseudomonas sp.
GGAAGATCGCAGTACGGCTGCACAGTGAATGAGTTGATAGACGTGACGACGTAGCGGATACCTTTTTTGACGAGGATATCGAGGTCGAGGTCGATGAACTCTGAAGCCCCGTCGGGCGCGTCGACGATGTCACCGCTGTGGTAGCCGCCGAAAGCCTTCAGGTTGTAGTACGCGACCGATTCTATGAACACGAAATTGGGGTCGAAAAATGCTGCGGACAAGTCGATGTCCGTGCGTCCACGGCCGTTCTTCCACCATAGGAACAGGCGAATGAAGCGCGTGTCAGGCATAGGCAAGCGACTACCCCGCACCAGCGTTCTCAACGACTTCGATGAGGCTCGCTGCGCCAGCGGCACCTTGTATTCGCGTAATGCTGGATCGATGAAACAACGGCCCAGTGGTGGTAGCGACGCGAAACGCGATACGAGAGCGTCCTCGCAGATTCTGGCTGTACGTGCCAACACGTTGGAGGCGATAAGTTCGCGTCGGTCCTTTATGCCATAGACTTTGGCAAATGCACCTTTCGGTATGAAGGTTCGCAGGGGGAGGGGGCGTGGTGCCCGTACCTGGGCCAGTAGTTGCAGCAAGACAGGAGAGGACACTTGTGGTGCAACCACCTCGAACGCATCGAGAACCGATTCGGGTTCAGTCGTGCGCCGCAGGGTCACGTCCAGCCGTCGTGCGAACTCGCCAGGACGGCTTTGGAGTATCGGTATAAGCGTGGCGATATGACGCTGGGCAAGCAATGTTTCGACGCGTGATGCAAATGAATCTGGTGCTTCGTTGCGACGTGCTGCCGTGATTACGGCGAGCGCTCGAGGGTATTTGTCGGCGTAGTCGCCTGGATGCAGTACTTCAGCCAGTCGTTTCCATCGCTCAGCCTGCCGCATCACGTCTTCTGCAGCATTGGGTATGCGGTCGAGCAGGCGCAACAGCAGGCGGCGCATCGAGCGTTTCATCGCAGTGAAACGTGTCGACGCTGTCGCCAGTGACACGTCTCCTCGATTCAGCGCGACCGCGAGTCGTAGCACGTCAGTCGCCGAGTCGACGTTTCGCTCCAGAAATGCCTCAACCCGTGCATCACTGGCTACATGCAGGATAAGTGCGCTGCCAACCTGTGCACGGATCTCCCGAAACGGCACGGACTCAGGCAGCAGTCGGAACACATCGCTTTTGTACTCTCGGATAAACCAGATGACATCGGCAGTTTCCTCTTCTGAGAGCGAGGTGCGCGATGATATCAGCGGTTCAAGGAGTGACTCGAACTCAGAGACACTTCCCGGTTCGATAACGCGGGATATGAAGTTGCCTTCAAGCATCGCAGGTCGAGCGTGTTCGGTCGGTGGTAACCGTAGAAGCGTGAGGTAGTGAATGACGGCGTTAAGGTACAACTCAGCCTCTGAGGCTGTCAGGACCTGCTCTGGAAAGTCAGGGTAAAAGGGTCTGTGGTGTACATGAGCGCCAGTTTCTCGCCGAAGGACGCCAACAATTTCCCGCAGCCAGTACTTGAGTTCTGTTGCTGATAACTTGCCGATTTGTTCAATCAGAGACTCTGACAATACGCATCGGAACGCCGCGACTTCCCGGACAGCCGACGCGACCTGAGCGCGCGTGGCACCGCCAGTGCCCATCGGGACGTGAACTTTGCAACGGCGACGCAGGAACAACCCCTGATTCATGCTTGATTTACTCCCTTGGCCGCCGTCGTGGACGAGTTGTAGAGTCTTGCTACAGCTGATGTAAAAACGCCTGCAAGCAGCAGGCGCAGTGTGGAGAGCGAAACCCCTAGGTCATCGGAGGTTAGAAGGAAGGTGTTCCATAGCCACGAGGGCATTCTACGAAAGGTTGAATCTGTTTGTCAGGTCGCTGCGTCTCTCAACGGTAACAAGCTGCTTCGCCGGAAGAAGGGGGCCGCTTCGCGACCCAGCAGGAGCAAGCTCACCATAGGGTTGCTTTACGCCCTGCCTGTCTCTTGCCTGTTAGGGGGGGTATCGAGGGTGCACTCTGCGTCAGAAAAACTCATCCAGCAAACAATAGAACTTCATCCGCTGCTCATCGGGCTCCACACCATAAACCTCAAAAAAGGGTTTAACCCATACCTGCCCCAAGTTGCGTTCAATACTTCGCGCGGCCAGGGCGAGGTCTTGAAAGCGGTCGCTGACTCCCAGGCGCCCACAGTCGATGAAGCCGCTGAAGCGACCGTCGACCGCCATGAAGTTCGGCAGGCAGGCATCTCCGTGGGTCACTACCAGATCATGAGTCTTTGGCTGAGTCGCCAAAAGTTCTGCAAGCACATCCTCAGCGCTTTGCCCCAGTCGCTCATCGTCGAAGTCTGTTTCGTCCACCAGTCCTGCACTGACATGCGCTTGGGCGCGTGCGATACGTTGCTCAAGTGAGTGATCGAAGGGGCAAAGATCGATGGGCACCTGATGCAAAGTCCGCAGCGCTGTTGCCAGGATGTTGATGATCTGCTCGGCAGAGAGCTCGTTGGCGCTGGCCAGGTCCTGTCCCGCCACGGGGGTCATCAGCAGCCAATGGCGATGGTCTTCTGTCACTTGATCCAGGACCTCAGGTGCAGGCAGATCCATTTGCCGCAGCCACCAAAGCCGCTCGATTTCGTCTGCCAATTCACCGAGCTCTTCCAGAGGCTCGGATTTCAGGAAGAGATCCGTACCGTCGTGCTGGCGCAGACGAAAGACGTCTGCGCGTGACTCGCCGATGGCCTGCTGTTCAATGCGTGCATGGGGGTACTGTTCACGCCATTTGTTCGGAATGTTCACGATGCTTTCTTTCCAGCGGGGCCCCGTACAAACTCTACTTCGAGCCGGGAAGGGTTGGAGAATGTCCTGAGCTTGCCCATAATCGAAAGGCAGCAAAGCTACCTTACTGTTCCTGATCGAATTAACAAGCTGATGCCATTGCTCACTGTGAGCAGCCGCAATCCTGGAGGCCTGTACATGAAGCTGGAAGAGCGTATGCACAGTGCTATTGATGGCATGCTGGGAAACGTGATTCTGCGCATGGATGTTGCCGGGCTTGGAGGGCATTCACAGGTTTCTGTCGCGTTGGATGAGTTAATGCGCAAAGGCGTGATAGTCCGCATGGGCATTGGCATTTACGCGAAAGCTTCTCGTCACCCTGATACAGGCGTTGTTACTCCTGTAGCTGATCTTGAAACACTCGCCGTTGAGGTGTTTCAGCGGCTGGGCGTTAGTGCGTCTGTGCACGTTGCCAGATCCGGATCCGGACGTTCAGTGGTGTCAAAAGACGCAAAAATCTGCGTAAAAGGTAGCCGCCGAATTCGACGCAAGTTATCGCTCGGTGGGCGGTCGGTGGTTTATGTCAATGAACTCGCCTCTCCCCGAAAATCGAAAAGCTCGGTACGGCGTCATCCGAAAACGGGTGCGTTGATCATCCCTACGTCTGGTCTACGGCGTTACGTGATGGATCTGGCGGACTCATGCCAGGTCGCTTATGTCAGGACTTACGCAGATCAGTGGGCAGAAAGTGTTTCTCGGTTGGCAGGAGACGACGTCCGTACTGACGTCATAGAGAATTTAGTTATCGCATTGAAGAAAGAGAAAAAAGTCACAGGTCTGGAAGCGGTTCACCTGCTCACCAATTACTTGAGGGAAAAGCAGCGTGTTTGACCCATTCAAGGACTTTGACGCGAAGGGCTATCTCAGAAACGTTGTGGCTGAAAAAGACCTCGGCATCGTCAAGCAGCTTGAACATGATCTGTTCACGGCGAACCTTGCTGACGCGATGACCTATCTGACTAAGAAACGCACGATCACGTATCGCGATTTTCTACAGGTCCACGCGCTTCTGTTTGGCGATCTTTATCCGTGGGCAGGCAGTGACAGGATGACGACTTCTCCTGATTTGGCGATCTCTAAAGCGGGCACCTGTTTTTGCCTCCCGCACGAAGCCAAAAGAGCCGTTGAAGAAGGGCTTCGTTTGGGTCAGGACAAGGCTTTTTTCAAAAAATCACCAGGTTTGGTGATGGGTTTTTTCGCATACGGGCATCCATTCCTTGATGGTAATGGAAGAACGATGCTGGTGGTTCATTCAGCCCTATGTCATCGCGCAGGGTTTTCAATCAATTGGGGCAAGACGGATAAGACGGTCTACCTATCTGCTTTGAGTCAAGAGATCGAGACACCTGATAAGGGTATTCTGGATGAGTACTTAAAAAACTTTATCGAGCCGCCACTTGAGCCAGGCGCATGGGAAGTGGCTATTCATTCCGTCCGGGGCCTGAATGGCTTAGTGACAACGGACACTGTCGAGGGGCGCTCAGACGATCCTGCGATCTCCCGAAAATATCAAGAGTTTGATCAGCGGCGGGGTTACACCATCGATTAAGGGGGCGCGCGCGGATCTCAAGCTGTTAGCCTCTCCATCCTGCGCGTAGCCTTCACCGTCGCGCAATATCCGAAAAATAAAACTTATCCAACGTATGCCGCGATTCGGTGTACTCGAATTGCCGTCCATCCTGCAAAAACGTCTGGTTGCTCACCACGATCACATGGCTCTGACCTTCGAGGTCCAGGTGTGCCTGGTCGTCCTTGCCGCGTGGCAGGGCTTCGATGGTGCGTTGGGCGTAGGCAATTTGCAGCTGCAAGGTCTGTTCAATGAACGCGTAGATCGACTGTTCGGCGATCGAGCGGTCCAGACCGGGAATCACCTCGGCAACGAAATGGTTGATGTCGAGGATCACCCGTTTGCCACCGATGCGCCGTACCCGTTTGATGCGGGTGATCAGGGTGCCGGGTTCGGCTTCGATGTGTTGCAGCAGCGAACCCTCCAGCGGGAATTGGGTGAACTCGACCACTTCGGTGCGGACGTCATCGCCCAGGTCGGCGTGGGTTTCGTGGAAGCTGACGATGCCTCCCAATTGGAATTCAATCGGGTTGGGTGACAGCACGAAGGTCCCCTTGCCGTGGATTTTTTGCGCGAACCCACGCTCCTGCAACTGCTCGATCGCACGGCGCACGGTGCCACGGCTGGCTTGGTAGGCGTCCATCAGTTCTGTTTCGGAGGGGAGGCGCGTGCCGCGTTGCAGGCGTTCAGTGGTGATGCTGGCAAGCAGATCCGTATAGATCTGGTTGTATTTGCTCATGGGGATGGCTCTGTGCCCGGCTTGTTCAGGCAGGAACCTTAGTGGCAGCCATGGGGTTTGTCCATTGGATGCCGGTGTAAGAACAGAAATGTCTGACTCAATACTCAGAAAAATAAACAATTTGTAACTCGTACAGACGAGTTGTTGCTTTAACTCGTCTGTACGAGTAGTTTTGCCCTCGGCGTGCTGCCAATGACTGCCCCTAAATAAAAAAATCAAAGTGGAAACCAAGCATGAGCCACGACTATTCGACGATTGCCCGCGAGATTCTCGAGAACCTCGGGGGCAGCGACAACCTTGAACAAGCTGCCCACTGCGTGACCCGCCTGCGCCTGGCGCTCAAGGACCCGAGCCGGGTCAACAGCCGTGCGTTGAACCAGGTCGACCTGGTCAAGGGCTCGTTCTTTACCGGTGGCCTGTTCCAGATCGTCATCGGCCCCGGCGAAGTGGAAAAGGTCTACGCGGCCTTGCGCGAAGCCACTGGCCTTGCGGTGTCGACCATCGCTGACGTGAAGCAGAAGGGCGCCGACAAAACCAACCCCATGCAGCGCCTGGTACGGGTATTTTCCGATGTGTTCATGCCTATCCTGCCGGCATTGATCATCGCCGGCCTGCTGATGGGCGTGAACAACCTGATGGGCGCCAAGGGCATGTTCATCGAGGGCAAGACGCTGCTGGAGGCGTATCCGAACCTGGATGGCCTGTGGAGCCTGATCAACCTGATGGCCAACACCTCGTTTGTGTTCCTGCCGGCGCTGGTGGGCTGGTCGGCGGCCAAGCGGTTTGGTGGCAGTGAAATCCTCGGCATCGTGCTCGGCCTGATGCTGGTGCATCCGGACCTGCTCAACGCCTGGAACTACGGCAAGGCGGTCGCCGGCCTGGACGGCCAGAGCCTGCCGTACTTCGATATTTTTGGCTGGTTCAAGATCGAAAAAGTCGGCTACCAGGGGCAGATCCTGCCGATCCTGATGGCTGCCTATGTGATGAGCGTGATCGAGAAGTGGCTGCGGGCGCGAGTACCCAATGCGATTCAACTGCTCGTCGTACCGATCACCACCATCGTCGTCACCGGCGTGCTGGCCCTGGCCATCATCGGCCCGGTGACCCGCCACCTCGGCATCCTGATCACCGAAGGCGTGGTCACCCTGTTTGACCTGGCGCCGATGGTCGGTGGAGCGATTTTCGGCCTGCTGTATGCGCCGCTGGTGATCACCGGCATGCACCACATGTTCCTCGCCGTGGACCTGCAACTGATCGCCACCCAGGGCGGTACCTTTATCTGGCCGATGATCGTGATGTCCAACCTGGCCCAAGGTAGCGCCGCGCTCGGTGTGTTCTACATGACCCGCAATGCGCGGGACAAAAGCATGGCTTCCACCTCAGCGATTTCCGCGTACTTCGGCATCACGGAACCGGCGATGTTCGGCGTGAACCTGCGCTTCAAGTTCCCGTTCTATGCCGCTCTGCTGGGCTCGGCGTTGGGCGGCATTTTCCTGTCGCTGAACAAGGTGCAGGCGTCGGCCATCGGCGTCGGTGGCTTGCCGGGATTTATCTCGATCATTCCGCAGTACATCCCCAGTTTTGTGATCGGGATGATCGTGGCGATGGTGGTCCCGTTTGTTTTGACCTGTGCGTTGAGCATGAAGATTGTTCGACCGGGTTATCGCGTCGCCTGAGCCATCGCCTTCGCAGGCAAGCCAGCTCCCACATTTGAAATGCATTCCCATGTGGGAGGGGCTTGCCCCCGATGAGGCCCCAGAGGCCAGCACCAATCTCTACTGAAGGAGTCCACCATGCAAGACTGGCAACACTCGGTGATCTACCAGATCTACCCCAAAAGCTTCCACAGCCACGCGGGTAACGCCACCGGTGACCTGCTGGGCATCGTGGGCAAACTCGACTACCTCAAATGGCTGGGGGTGGACTGCCTGTGGATCACACCGTTCCTGCGCTCACCGCAGCGCGACAACGGCTACGACATCAGCGATTACTACGCCATCGACCCCAGCTACGGGACCATGGCCGACTGCGACCTGCTGATCAGCGAAGCGGCCAAACGCGGCATCAAGCTGATGCTCGACATCGTGGTCAACCACACCTCCATCGAGCACGCGTGGTTCCAGCAGGCGCGCAGCAGCCTCGATAACCCGTACCGCGACTTCTACATCTGGCGCGACCAGCCGAACAACTGGGAGTCCAAGTTCGGCGGTTCGGCCTGGGAATACGAGGCGCAAACCGGCCAGTACTTCCTGCACCTGTTCGACCACACCCAGGCCGACCTGAATTGGGACAACCCCAAGGTACGCGCCGAGGTGTTCAAACTGATGCGCTTCTGGCGCGACAAGGGTGTGGGCGGCTTCCGCCTGGACGTGATCAACCTGATCTCCAAACCCGCCGATTTCCCCGAAGACAACACTGACGGCCGGCGCTTCTACACCGACGGCCCGAACGTGCACGAATACCTGCAGGAAATGCACCGCGAAGTCTTCGAGGGGCATGACCTGATCAACGTCGGCGAGATGTCGTCCACTAGCCTCGAACACTGCATCCGCTACTCGCGGCCAGAGTCGAAAGAGCTGTCGATGACCTTCAACTTTCACCACCTGAAAGTCGACTACCCGAATATGCAGAAGTGGGTGAAGGCGGACTTCGATTTCCTGCAACTCAAGCAGATCTTCTCCGACTGGCAACTGGGGATGCAGGCCGGTGGTGGTTGGAACGCGTTGTTCTGGTGTAACCACGACCAGCCACGGGTGGTCTCGCGTTTTGGTGATGACGGCGAACACCGTGTGGTGTCGGCCAAGATGCTCGGCACCGCGTTGCACTTCCTCCAGGGCACACCCTACGTGTACCAAGGCGAAGAGCTGGGCATGACCAATCCGGGTTTCGACAGCATCTCGCAGTACCGCGACGTGGAGACCCTGAACATCTTCCGTCTCAAGCGTGATGCCGGTGAGTCCGAGGCGTCGAGCATGGCGGCGATCATGCAGAAGTCCCGCGACAACAGCCGCACACCGATGCAGTGGAACACTCAAGCCAATGCGGGTTTCAGCACGGGCGAACCGTGGATCGGCATCCCGGCCAACGCGGCGCAGATCAACGTCGAGTGCCAGATGGATGACCCGAATTCGGTGCTGCATCACTACCGCGCATTGATTGCCTTGCGTCGCCACGAACCGTTGATCCAGGCGGGCGTCTACCGCGAACTGCTGCAAGGCCATCGTCAGGTCTGGGCGTACCTGCGTGAAGGCCATGGCGAGCGCTTGTTGGTGATCAATAACTTCTACGGCCAACCCTGCGAAATCCAATTGCCGCCAAGCGTTCTCGGCACGGCGAACGAGCAACGCCTGCTGATCAGCAACTACCCCGACTGTCCGTTGCGTTCGAGCACGGTGGTGCTGCGCCCTTATGAGTCGTTTGTGCTGCACCTCAAGGATTGAGTCCCGTTGTAACCCCTGTGTGGGAGCGCGGGGGCACGTCAGAAAAACATAATAAAAAGAGTGGAGTGCTTCATGAAAACAACAATAAAGCTGGGCCTCATTGCGTCGTGTCTCACCGCTCCGTTTGCTGTGCAAGCCTTGGAGTTCGCAGGTTACTTACGCAGCGGCGCAGGTACTTCAACGGGAAGTGGCAAACAGCAGTGCTTTCAGTTGCCGGGGGCTCAATCCAAGTATCGATTGGGCAACGAATGTGAACAGTACGCCGAGCTTGAGTTACGCCAGGACTTGCTCACCCTTGATGACGGTTCGGTCCTTAGCGTCGATGCCATGGCGTCCCTCTACAACCAATACGACCGTGCCCTGAAATTCCAGGGCGAAGACAACGGCTCGGCGCGGATGCCGCAGATGTATGCGCAATGGTCCAACTTGCCCAGCCTCAATGGCGGCTCGCTGTGGGCGGGGAGACGTTACTACAAGCGTAACGACATCCATATTTCCGACTTCTACTACTGGAACCAGAGCGCCACGGGCGGTGGTGTCGAGGACGTGTTGATCGGCGACCTCAAATACAGCTACGCCATTTCGCGCAAGGACAACCTGTACCAGAAGGAATACGCCACCCGTCACGACTTCAACGTGGCGGGCTTCAAGACCAACCCCGGCGGCGAGTTGGAGTTGGGCTTGAGCTACATCGACAAGGCTGGCGGGCGTGATGCCAACAGCGGCTGGGCGATCACGGCGCAACATGTGCAAAAACCTTTCCTCGGTGGCAAGAACAAATTCGCCTTGCAGTACGGTGAAGGCCCGGGCACTGGCCTCGGTTATACCGGCGATACCACGCTGGACAAGAGCAGCAAAAGCTACCGTGCGGTGGAGTTTTTCGACTGGCAGGTGACCCCGCGTTTCGGCGGGCAGATCGAAGCGGTGTACCAGAAAGATATTCGTCCAGGCTCAACGGACCAGACGTGGATGTCTATCGGCGTGCGCCCGGCGTATGCGATCAACGAGCAATTCAAACTGGTCACCGAACTTGGACATGATCAGGTCGAGGCCACGGGCGGGACGCGCAAGCTGAGCAAATTCACCTTTGCTCCAACCTGGTCACCTAAAGGCCCGGAATTCTGGGCACGGCCAGAGGTGCGTTTGTACTACACCTATGCCAGTTGGAACGAAGCGGCCAAGCGGGCGGCGAATGAGCTGGCGGCGGGTTCGGCGTTGTCCGACACCGGTGCCTACGGCACGGCGCGGCATGGCTCGAATGTGGGTGTGCAAGTCGAATACTGGTGGAAGTAAATATGTGGGTGTGCACGGACTAAATGTGGGAGCGGGCTTGCTCGCGAAAGCGGTGTATCAGATGACACATATATTGAC
>NZ_JBOICG010000681.1:0-14940 GCF_050739995.1 Pseudomonas sp.
GCCAACACCTGATCCAGGTCATAGCTGCCGACGATATGCCCCAGCAGCATCACGCCCGCCAGCAGGCACAGGCCGCCCGCACCGGTGACCATCAGGGCCATATACGCACCACGGCGCGCATCGGCGCGGTGGTGCCAGTAGCCGATCAACAGGAACGAGAACAGGCTGGTCAGTTCCCAGAAGAACACGATCTGGATCAGGTTGCCGGAGATCACCAGGCCAAGCATGGCCCCCATGAACGCCAGGAAAAACGCAAAGAAACGCGGCACCGGGTCATCCGGCGACATGTAGTAGCGCGCATACAACGACACTAGCGTGCCGATGCCCAGCACCAGCAACGAGAACAACCAGGCAAACCCGTCCATGCGCAACACGAAGTTCAGGCCCAGGCTGGGCAACCACATGAATTCTTCGCGGATCACGCCACCGTGGGCGATCTGGGGGTAGAGCAGGGCGACTTGAATGGTGCCAACCAGAGCTACAAGGCCGGCCAACAGGGATTCGGTGTTACGTGCATTGTGCGGCAGCAAGGCCGCCAGACAGCTGCCAAGAAACGGCAGAAGCAGTAGAACTATCAGGGACATAGGCTTCTAATCTGCGGGAGTTTGGGATGCATCATACGTGCCGCTTTCACGATCACCAAACGGCAAGATGTGGCAGGATCCTACAAGGTAAGCCGAAAATGCCCATTTAGCACTGTTCCACCTAAGCCAATATTGGACTGCGTGCCCCTGTGGGAGCCGGGCTTGCCCGCGATAGCGATGTCACGGGCGACACATCACTGGGTCTTACCCTTGACGCTCCAACTCATTCTCCAGCTCAACCGCCTTCTGCCCCTTGGTCTTCAACTCACTCACAATCACCGCCACCACGATCAACGCCGCCCCCAGCATCGCAATCGGCGGAAAACGTTCACCCGCTATCCGCCCGATCACCCCGGCCCACACCGGCTCACCGGCATAAATCAACGTGGCGCGGGTAGGCGAAACACTTTGCTGCGCCCAGTTCATCGCTACCTGGATCACCGCACTGGTCAAGCCCAGGCCCACCGCGCTAAAGAGAAGCAACCAAGAGAAACCCGGCAGCGGCTCGCCCATCGGCACGACCATCAGGAACGACAACAGCGACGCCGTGGCCAGTTGCACGACGGTGACCCGACGCACATCCACCTGTCCGGCATAGGCGCCGATGAGGATGATCTCCGCGGCCACTGCGATTGCGCAGATCAATGTGGCGATCTCGCCGGGGCTGAAGTTGAGCGAAGCACCGGCCGGGCCTGTCAGCAACATCAACCCGGTGAACGCGAGCATGATGCCAATGCTCGGCATCAGCCCGGGGCGGCGTCCCAGCACCAGCCACTGCAACAGCGGCACACACGGCACATACAGCGCCGTGATGAACGCTGATTGACTGCTTGGGATCGTCTGCAGGCCGATGGTTTGCATGCCGTAGCCGAACATGATCGACGTGCCGATGAAGGCGCCGGCCTTCAATTCGAACAAGGTCAGGCCGCGCAGCGTGCGCAGAGAGAAGAACCCGACCACGATGGCCGCCGCCGCAAACCGCAGGCCCACGAAAAACATCGGGCCGCTGACGGTCATGGCGTGCTGCACCAGCAAGAAGGTGCCGCCCCAGATCATGGTGATCACCACCAGGATGCATTCGGCTTTGCTGAAACGGTTGAAACGTGGGGTAGCGTTCGGGGTGGTCATGGTAGCTCGGTCTTGCAAGGGAAAGGTACGGACCGCACAATGCGCCGCACGCTGGGCAGTATACTGCGCACACCCACTCCATGAGCAATATAGTGCACAAAGAAAATCCACAACGGGCCTCGGTCCTGCAACACGTCAGCCAGAACGTTCGTCGCCTGCGCCATGCCGCCGACATGAGCCAGACCGCGCTCTCGGAAAAGTCCGGGGTCAGTCGGCGCATGCTGGTGGCGATCGAGGCGGGGGAGAAGAACGTCAGCCTGTCCACGCTGGATCGAGTCGCTGAAGCGTTGGATGTGGCGTTCAGCGACCTGATCCAGGCGCCGGATGCGGGCGACCACAGCCGTATCAACGAGCTGGCCTGGGCCGGTGATATTCCCGGTAGTAAAGCGGTGTTGCTGGCCAAGGCCAACGCCCGGCGCGAAGTGGAATTGTGGGAAATGCGCCTGGAGCCCGGTGATCGCTACAGCCCTGAACCCGACCCGGAAGGTTGGAGCGTGCAATTGTTCGTGTATGAAGGTGCACTGACCCTGATCCTCGACGACGAAGAAAAGCACGTCGCTGCGGGTGAGTTCTACATGTTCGCCAGCCGCCAATCCCACGGCTATCGCAATGATGGCGACGTGGCGGTGTGCTTCGTGCGTACCGTGGTGATCTAACTGTTCGCCAGGCAACAGTGTCTAGACACTTTGCTGGTTTGAACCACGCTCTACAGCGCTGATTCATCAGCAATTCGCTGATTTTATTGACGATTAAATTCAGGCACGACTCCTGCAATCACTCCAGTATCCCCTCGGAGCCTGGAGTCGGCCCATGTCAGCCCACCCTCAACACCCTGCCCATATCATCCGTTCGGACGCGGAGGCCATCGAAGTCGCCACGGGCCTCGCCGCACGCTTCGCCGTCGACGCCAGTGCGCGTGACCGTGAGCGGCGCCTGCCGGTGGCAGAACTTGACGAGTTCTCCGCCAGCGGTTTGTGGGGCATCACCATTCCTAAAGCCTATGGCGGCGCCGAGGTGTCCTATGTGACGGTGGCCGAGGTCATCAAGTTGATCTCCGCCGCCGACCCTTCCCTGGGGCAGATTCCGCAGAACCATCTGGGCGTGGTGGACATCCTGCTGCAAACCGCCACGGAACAACAAAAGCAGTACTACTTCGGCAAAGTCCTCCAAGGCTATCGTTTCGGCAATGCCTTCTCCGAAGCCAAGAGCAAAAACGCCGGCACCTTCGACACCCAGATCCGCTTTCACGGCGACACCGCGCGCATCAACGGTGAAAAGTTCTACTGCACCGGTGCGCTGTTCGCCCATTTGGTGCCTACCGTCGGCAACAACGAAAACGGCCAGGCGTTTATTGCCTTCGTCGAACGCGATGCGCCGGGCCTGAGCGTGGTCGACAGTTGGGACGGTTTCGGCCAGCGCACCACCGCCAGCGGCGGCGTGACCCTCGACGGCGTAACCGTGCCTTTGAGTGCGGTGATCCCCGCCCACCAGGCCTTCGATCAACCCACCGCCAACGGCCCGATTTCGCAGATCATCCAGGCTGCCGTCGATACCGGCATTGCCCTCGGTGCCCTTGAGCAGGCCAAGATCTACGCACGCCAGGCGCGGCCCTGGATCGACAGCCAGCAGGATCACGGCTGGCAAGACCCGTTCACCATTGCCGCCATCGGCGACCTGCAATGGCGGGTGCACGGCACCGAAGCCATCCTCGCCAAGGCCGGCAAGGCGGTAGACCTGGCACTGGCTGAACCGAATGAAGACACTGTGGCCAACGCCTCATTAATAGTCGCCCAAGCCAAGGTCCTGTCCGCCGAAACCGCCTTGCTCGCCAGCAGCAAACTCTTCGAACTGGCCGGCACCCG
Organism: Pseudomonas sp.; assembly: GCF_050739995.1. Lineage (GTDB taxonomy): Bacteria > Pseudomonadota > Gammaproteobacteria > Pseudomonadales > Pseudomonadaceae > Aquipseudomonas. The sequence continues at coordinate 3,575 of NZ_JBOICG010000681.1, forward strand.
CTCGGTTACTGGCCAGTACAACCTCGACCGCTTCTGGCGTAACGCCCGCACCCACACCCTGCACGACCCGGCCCGCTGGAAATATCACTTGATCGGCAACTTCATGCTCAACGGCGTGAAACCTGCGCGCCACGCCTGGAACTGAGGAGCTTAACCATGACCGCATTGAGCCTTGCGCGCCAACTGTTGGACGGCACCCGCCGCCATGTCGAGAAAAGCGATGACCCTTACGTGATCAGCCGCTTCGGTGATTTGCAGATCCGCGTCGACGTGGCCTCCGCCTTGCTGGAGCGCGCCGAAACCCACCCGAGCCCGGTGGCCGCCACTGAAGCGCAGATCGCCGCCGCCGAAGCCCTCATCGCTGCGAGCAACGCTGAATTCGAACTGACCGGCCAACGCACCGCTTTGCCGTCGACACTCGATGATCCCCTGCGCTGGAAGTACCAGATTGTCGGCAACTACCACCTCAACGGAGTGCTTTGATGTCCCGTGAAATCCGCCTGAATGCCTTCGACATGAACTGCGTGGGCCACCAATCTCCCGGCCTGTGGGCGCACCCGCGGGACCGCTCGTGGCAGTACAAGGACCTGGAGTATTGGACTGACCTCGCCAAGATCCTTGAACGTGGCAAGTTCGACGGCTTGTTCATCGCCGACGTGCTGGGTATCTATGATGTGTACAACGGCAACGGCGACGCGGCCATTCGCCAGGCGGCCCAGGTGCCGGTCAACGACCCACTGTCACTGATCGCGCCGATGGCGCTGGTCACCGAACACTTGGGTTTCGGCCTGACCGCCTCGCTGTCCTTTGAGCACCCGTATCCCTTCGCCCGACGCCTTTCAACCCTCGATCATCTGACCAAGGGCCGCATCGGCTGGAACATCGTCACCTCTTACCTGGAAAGCGGCGCCAAGAACCTCGGCCAGAAAGCCCAGACCGAACACGATGCGCGTTACGACTACGCCGAGGAATACCTGGAGGTCTGCTACAAGCTCTGGGAGGGCAGTTGGGAGGAGGGGGCGGTGTTGCGTGATCGCGAACGCCGGATCTTCAGCGACCCGAGCAAAATTCACGAGATCCGCCACGTCGGCAAACACTTCCAGGTGCCCGGTATTCACTTGTGCGAGCCATCGCCGCAGCGTACGCCAGTGCTGTATCAGGCTGGCGCATCCAGTCGTGGTAAACAGTTCGCCGCCGAACAGGCCGAGTGCGTGTTCGTCGCTGCGCCGTCCAAGGTGCTGCTGAAAAAGACCGTCGCCGATATCCGCCGCCGCGCTGCCGAGGCCGGGCGTGATCCGAGGAAAATCCTGATTTTCAATTTGCAGACGGTGATCGTCGGTGAGACCGATGCCAAGGCCAAGGCCAAGTTCGACGAGTACAAATCCTACGTCAGCTATGAAGGCGCGATGGCGCTGATCTCCGGCTGGACGGGCATCGACTTCAGCCAGTTCAAGCCCGATGAGCCGCTCAAGCATGTGCACACCAACGCCATCCAGTCGGCGGTGGAAGCCTTCTCCACGGCCGATCCGAACAAAGTCTGGACGCCCAACGAATTGGCCGACTGGGTCGGCATCGGTGGCTTTGGCCCATTGTTCGTCGGCGGCCCGGAAACCGTGGCAGACCTGTTGCAGGAGTGGGTCGAAGAGACCGATGTGGACGGCTTCAACCTGGCCTATGCACTGACCCACGAGACCTTCATCGACGCGGTAGACCTGCTGGTGCCGGAGTTGCAGAAACGGGGCGTGTACAAGACCGAATACGCCCAGGGCACGTTGCGCGAGAAGTTGTTGGGTGATGGGGCAAGGCTGGGTGCGAACCACCCCGGCGCGAGCTACCGCGACCTGAAGGCTACCACCCTGTAACTGAAACACCTCGGTCAATGTGGGAGCTGGCTTGCCTGCGATAGCGGTGTATCAGCCACCTATAAGCCAACTGACCTATCGCTATCGCAGGCAAGCCAGCTCCCACATTTTGATTTTCATTGTTTGATCCATATCGGCCAGCGGACCACCGCACGCACATAACCTGAATAGGAGAACCTCCCTATGAGCGTGCATGAACTCAAACGCCCACTGGCTGTGGAATGGCCCGCCGAGTTGCTCGGCGACCTGCCCAAGGCCCTGGAACAACTGCACCACTGGGCGCAGATCACGCCGTTGCACACCGCCTTGCGCCACAAGCGCCAGGGCCAGTGGTACGCCTGGCGCTGGATCGACGCCTTGCGCGATGTCGAGCGCCTGGCCGACGGCTTGCGCCAGCAGGGGTTCGATGAGCAGTCACGGTTGGCCCTCAGCGGTGCTTTCGAACCGAACCTGTTGCTGTTGGCCCTGGCTGCCCAGTCGGTCGGCGGTCAGGTGCTGACCCTGGCCGATGACGTGGACCCCGAGGTGTTGCATCAGCAGTTATGGCGTATTCGTCCCACCCACGCTTATGTGCAGGATCGTCGACAGGTAAGGCATTGGCAGTCGGCGAACCGGTTGGACTTCACCCAACTGCTCGGCCCGACTGAGCCCGCGCAGCACCTACAGCGCTGGTGGCAGCCGGCTGGCGAGACCGCGTTGTGGAGTGAGGAAGGCACCCACTGGCAAGGCGGCTTGGCGGTGCTGCTGGAGCAGTGGTTGAACAGTGGGCACGGCCTGGCCTTCCCGGAAAGCCAAGCGTCGGCCCGCCGTGACCGCAGCGAAGTAGCGCCCACCGGCTTGCTGCTGTCGCCCGCGCGTTTGCAGCACCTGGCCGACGAGATCGAAAGCCGCCTCGCGCGCCCTGGCACTTGGCGTCGTCGCCTGTGCGACTGGGCCATCGCCCACCCGCAGAGCGGCTTGCGGCGCTTGCTGAAAAACCGTGTGCGCAAGCTGCTGGGTTTCCAGCGCCTGGCCTATATCTGGCAACCCCTCAAAGCCAATGCCGAGACGACTTGGCTGGCCGAATTCAAACGGGACATCGCATGAACCAGGCCATTCTCCAGGTACGGGATATCTCGTTGTCGTTCAAGGGGGTCAAGGCGATCAATGCCTTGTCCTTCGAGGTGGCGCGTGGGGAGATCTGCGCGCTGATCGGGCCTAACGGCGCGGGTAAGAGTTCGTTGCTCAATGTACTTAATGGCGTGTATCGCTTCGATGCCGGTGAGATCGTGTTTGAGCAACAGCACTTCCATCGCATCGATCCCTTGGGCGCGGCCCGTCGTGGCATTGGCCGCACCTTCCAGAACAATGCGCTGTTCAAGAAGATGAGCGTGCAGGACAACATTCTCACCGGCTTGTCGCGGCATATGCGCAGCCACTTTATCGAGCAGGCCCTGGGCTTGCCCCGCGCCCGTCGGGAGGCCGAAACGTTCCGCCAGCGCGCCCAGGGCATTCTCGAGTTTCTTGAGCTGCAAGCTCACCGTGATGTGCTGGTGGGCAACTTGTCCTACGGCCTGCAAAAGCGCGTGGAGCTGGGCCGGGCGTTGATCGCCGGGCCCAGCCTGTTGCTGCTGGATGAGCCCATGGCGGGGATGAACGCTGAAGAGAAGCAGGAAATGGCGCGCTTCGTCGCCGATGTGAATCGCGACCTCGGCACCACCGTGGTGTTGATCGAACACGACATGGGCGTGGTCATGGGGCTGTCCGACCATGTGGTGGTGCTCGACTACGGGCGCAAGGTCGGCGACGGCACACCCGTGCAAGTGCAGGCCAATCCCGAGGTGATCGCCGCCTACCTGGGAGCCGTGCACGCATGACTTTCTTCTTCGAAACCCTACTCGGTGGCTTGCTCGCCGGCACTATGTACTCCCTGGTCGCTATCGGCTTCGTGCTGATCTACAAGGCCAGCGGTGTGTTCAATTTCGCCCAGGGCTCAATGCTGCTCTTTGCAGCGCTGACCTTCGTCAGCCTGCATGACCAGGGCGTGCCGTTTGCCCTGGCGTTGTTGCTCACGGTGATAGTGATGATCGTCGGCGCGTTACTGATCGAGCGGCTGGTGTTGCGTCCGTTGGTAAACCGTTCGCAGATCACACTGTTCATGGCGACCCTGGGCCTGTCGTTCATCATTGAAGGGCTGGCCCAGGGCTTGATGGGGTCGCAAGTGCGCGCGCTGGACCTGGGTATCGACGACGTGCCGCTGTTCGTCGGCCCACTGATGCTCAGCCAATTCGATTTGATCGCCGCCGCCGCTGCGGTGGTACTGGTGACGGTACTGGCGCTGCTGTTCAACAAGACCCGCATTGGCGTATCGCTGCGGGCGGTGGCGGATGACACCACGGCGGCGCTGTCCATCGGCATCAACCTCAACCGTATCTGGCAAATCGTCTGGGCGGTGGCGGGTATTGTCGGCCTGGTGGCCGGGTTGTTGTGGGGCGCGCGCCAGGGGGTGCAGTTTTCCTTGTCGCTGGTGGTGCTCAAGGCGCTGCCGGTGCTGATCATCGGCGGCTTTACCTCGATTGGCGGGGCGATTGTCGGTGGGCTGATTGTCGGCGCGGCGGAGAACCTGGCCGAGGTGTATATCGGGCCGTTGATCGGTGGCGGCATCACGCCATGGTTTGCCTACGTACTGGCCTTGGCCTTCCTGTATATCCGTCCCGCCGGCCTGTTCGGCGAGCGTGCCATCGAGCGAGTCTGACCCCATGTCGATACCCGTTGCGCAAGAAACCGCGCCGTTGTTGCTGATTCAGCGGCGCCTCCCCTGGGGTTTGATCGGCCTGCTGGTGCTGGCCTTTATCGTGGTGCCGTGGTGGGGCAATGATTATTGGCTCAATGCGATCCTGATTCCCTTTTTAGTACTGTCGCTGGCCGGGCTGGGCCTGAATCTGCTCACCGGCTACACCGGGCAAACCTCAGTAGGGGCTGCCGGTTTCATGGCGGTCGGCGCGTTTGCGACCTATGGTTTTTTGCTGCGTCTGCCGGAACTGGGCTTGCCGGTCGCGCTATTGGGCGGGGGGATCATTAGCGCGTTGGTTGGGCTGCTGTTTGGCTTGCCCAGCTCACGGATCAAGGGTTTTTACCTGATGGTCACCACCCTGGCCGCGCAGTTTTTCCTGGAGTGGCTGTTCGTCAAATTCCCCTGGTTCTACAACTACGGTTCATCCGGAACCATCTCCGCGCCGAAGCTGGCGCTGTTCGGCCACGATCTCAACACACCGCTGGGCCGCTACCTGCTGACATTGGTGACGGTGCTGCTGTTGACCTGGACCGCCATCAATCTGGTGCGCAGCCAGATTGGCCGCAATTGGATGGCGATCCGCGACATGGACACCGCTGCCGCCGTGGTCGGTATCCCGGTGGTGCGCTACAAGCGGCTGGCGTTTGCGGTCAGCTCGTTCTACCTAGGCATTGCCGGCGCGCTGTGGGCCTTTGCCTACCTGGGCACGGCCAGCGCAAGCAGCTTCGATATCAACCGCTCCTTCCAGATCCTGTTCATCATCATTATCGGTGGCATGGGCAGCATCGCCGGCAACTTCGTCGGTGCTGCGTTTATCAGCCTGCTGCCGATCTTTCTCAGTCATGCCGGGCAGGCGTTGTTCGGTGGTGCGGTGGATGCGGGGCAGTTGCAGAACCTGCAGAAAATCATCTTTGGCGTGTTGATCATCGTGTTCCTGATCAAGGAGCCCGAGGGCCTTATTCGCCTGCTGCACAACCTTCGCGATCGGCTGCGTCAGTGGCCCCTACGTTTCTGAACCCATAAGAGAATCCCAATGCGTGCATCCTTGAAACGTTCCTTGGCCGGCGCTGCCTTCGCGCTGGCGGCATTGTCTGGCGCGGTGCCCTCGGTCATGGCTTCGCCTGATCAGCAGTTCATTCCTCTGGCCACATACCGCGTTGGTGCCTATGCCTCCAGCGGCGTGCAGGTGTGGGCCGGGATGATCGACTACCTGCGTTATATCAACGAAGTCGAAGGCGGCATCAACGGGGTAAAACTGGTGTGGCAGGAATGCGAGACCGAGTGGACGGCGGAGAAGGGCATCGAGTGCTACGAGCGCTTCAAGAATGGCCTGGACGGCGCGCCGGTCGCGGTGTATCAGCCCAACGGCGCACCCGCGGCGTATGCCTTGAGCGAGCGCGCCGAGGTGGACAAGATCCCGCTGATCACCCTCGGTTACGGTCGCACTGAAGCCACCGACGGCACGGTGTTCCCGTACAACTTCCCGGTGATGCTGACTTTCTACAGTGAGGCGTCGACCCTGGTGAACTACATCGCCCAGCGTGAAGGCGGTTTCGACAAACTCAAGGGCAAGAAGATCGCCACGGTCTATCACGACTCGGCCTACGGTCGCGAAACCCTCGGCCCGTTGAAATTGCTCGCCGAGAAGTACGGTTTTGAAAATATCCAGATCCCGGTGGCCGATCCGGGCAACGAACAATCGGCGCAATGGCGCCAGGTACGGCAGGCCAACCCGGACTGGGTGTTCCTGCGCACCTGGGGCGTGTCCACGCCAGTGGCGGTGAAGACCGCCGCACGTTTTGGCTTTCCGGTGGACCACATCATCGGCGATATCTGGGCCAGCTCCAGTGAAGATGTATTGCCCGCAGGCGCCGCGGCCAAGGGCTACCTGGCACTGACGCCATACCCGGCCGGGACGGATTTCGAGATCCACAAACGCCTCAAGCCATTCGTCCTCGACAAAGGCCACAGCGACCTCAAGGATCTGAACAACTTCGGCAGCGTCTACTACAACTCCGGCCTGGTGAACGCCGCCGTGGCGGTGGAAGCGATCCGCACCGGCCAAGCCAAGTTCGGCAAGCGCCCGCTCAATGGCGAAGAGGGCCGCTGGGGTCTGGAGCACCTGAATATCGACGATGCTCGATTGAAAGACATGGGCTACCTGGGCCTGATGCAGAATCTCAAGCTGTCGTGCCGCGATCACGAAGGCGGCGGCTCGGCACGGGTGCAGCAATGGGACGGCGCCCATTGGACGCTGATCAGCGATTGGATCGCCGCTGACCGTGCGCTGCTGCGCCCACTGATCGATGAAAAGTCCGCCGCGTTCGCCAAGGAAAAAGGCCTGACGCCACGCACTTGCACCGGGGATGAATGAACCATGAGCCAGCCCGCCGCTGAACCCGCGAGCCCCGCACTGTTGGGTGTCCATGACATCGAAGTGATCTATGACGGCGCGATCCTGGCGGTGGCTGGGGTATCGCTTCAAGTGCCCAAAGGCGCGATCGTCGCTTTGCTCGGTGCCAATGGCGCGGGCAAGAGCACCACGCTCAAGGCGATCTCGGGGCTGGTACGTGCCGAGCGCGCCGAGGTCAGCCGGGGCGTGATCGAATACGCCGGGCTTGACCTGGCCGGGGTCGACCCCAGCCAGCGGGTGCGCCGGGGCATGGTTCATGTGCTGGAAGGCCGCCATGTCTTCGGCCAACTGAGTGTGGAAGACAACCTGCGCAGCGGTGGCTTCGTGCGGCGTCTAAGCCGCAAGGAGATGGAGCAGGACCTGGAGCGTGTCTATGCATGGTTCCCGCGGCTCAAGACCAAGCGCCACACCCGGGCTGGGCTGACGTCCGGTGGCGAGCAACAGATGGTCGCCATCGGCCGTGCGTTGATGACCCGTCCTGCTTTGGTATTGCTCGACGAGCCCTCCATGGGTTTGGCGCCTATGATCGTGCAGGAAATTTTCGAGATCATCGCGCAGCTCAATCGTGACCAGCAGGTGAGCTTTCTGATCGCCGAACAAAACATCAACGTCGCGCTCAACTATGCGTCCCACGGCTATGTGCTGGATACTGGGCGGGTGGCCTTGAGTGGCAGCGCTGCCGAACTGTTGGCGCGGGGCGATTTGCATGACATTTATCTGGGTAAACAGTAAAGGCGAATTTGCATGACTGAATCCATCCGCAACGCTGATGTCCTGATCATCGGCGGCGGCCTGAGCGGCACGATGCTGGCGGTGCAGTTGCTGCGCCTACCTGGGCAGCGGCAGATACTGGTTATCGAACCACGCGCCGAACTTGGCCGTGGCGAGGCCTACAGCGCCGTAGAGCTGGGCCACACGCTCAACGGTAATGCGGCACGCATGAGCGTAGACCCGGACAATGCCGACGACCTGACCCAATGGCTCACCGACTACATCGGCGCCGGTGGCTGGCCGGAGTCGGGCCAGCAGCACGTGCCGATCAGTGAGCTGTTTGCGCCACGGGGGATTTTCGGCTTGTACGCGCAGCAGCGACTGGCTGAGGCCAAGGCACTGTCAACGTCCACCGTCGAGCATGTGCGTGGCGAAGTGGTCGATCTGCAAGTGGATGAGATCTCCACACGGCTGACCCTCGATAATGGCCAGCAACTGCGTGGCAACTACGCGGTATTGGCCACTGGCATGTTTCCGGCGGCGCGCACGCCACAGACCGAATCCAGCGGCTTGAACGCAGCGGCGGTGGACCCCTGGGACGTCCAGGCCATGACGCACATCGACCCGCAAGCGACGGTGCTGATCATCGGTTCCGGCTTGACCATGGTGGATGCGGTGGTGTCTTTGGAACAGGCTGGTCATCGCGGGCCCATCGAGATTTTTTCGCGCCACGGACTGTTGCCCCACGTGCGGCGCCAGCCGCCGAGCTGGGTAGATTTTCTGGCCGAAGACCCTAGCCTGAGCAGCCCTCGGCAACTGCTGCACGAGGTGCGTCGCCAATGCCGGATCGCGCTGCATGAGGGCATCGATTGGCAAGCGCCGCTGGACACCGTGCGTGCGCATATTGCTCGGTTGTGGAGCCAGGCCAGTGAGCGTGAAAAACGCCAGTTTGTGCGCCATGTACGGCCTTGGTGGGAGAGCCATCACCACCGTTCACCGCCATTGAGTGCGCAGTTGGTGGCGCGTCTGCTGGGGGAAGGGCGGTTGCGCATTCAGGCGGCGTCGTTCAAGGGGCTGGTGGATTCGGAGCCGGGCGTGACCATCAGTGTGCGCCATCGAGGTGAGCGGGCGGTGACCCAAGTGTCGGGCGCTGCACTGATCAACTCCAGCGGCATTGAATATGACTGGCGCCGTGTGGCTCGACCGTTGCCCCAACAGTTGCTCAAGCGTGGGTTGATCCGGCCCGGGCCGTTGGCGCTGGGGATTGCGGCGGATGCTTCGGGGGCGGTGCTGGATGCCCAGGGCCATGTCAGTCAGCGACTGTTTGCCATAGGGCCGCCGTTGCGGGGAATGTGGTGGGAGAGCACGGCAGTGACGGATGTGGCGATCCAGGCTAAAGCGCTGGCCGCCAGGTTGGTGCAGCTCTAAATGTGTGTGGGCTTGTGTGGGAGCTGGCTTGTCGAATCGTCGCACCGCTGCGATGGCATCACCGCGGTGTGACTAACACACCGAGGTGCCTGCATCGCGGGCAAGCCCGGCTCCCACACAAGCACACACACATTTGGATCTCCATTTATTTTGAGATTTTTACGAATCCAGGCTTGAGCCCGAACACTTCGACGCCCTGCACCGTCGACTGTCCCGTCTTCACCTTCACCCGCTCCATCGGCGTATCCATCGTCGCCCGGTACTCCACCGTCATGTCCGGCTGGATCGCCTGGCTCGGGATGACAATCGCCTGGTCATTGTTGTAAGTCACGATGGTCAACCGTGCGCTCATCCCCAGGCGCACGCGTTGCAATTGCTGCGGCGTCAGCTTGGGGATCGACAAGGTCACCGGAAACTGCGCGCTACCCTGGCTGTCACTGGCAATCGCCAAGCCACTGACCACGCTGACGGAGCCGGTCAAGCGCTCGCCATCGAAGCCGTCCCCCATCACTTCCACCGCCTGGCCCTGATGCAGTTGGTTGATGTCCAGCTCAGAGACTTTGGCGACGATTTTCAGCCGTTCGATGTTAGCCAGGCCGAACAGCACCTGGCCCTGGCTGACCTTGCTGCCCGCCTGTACGGGCGTGGAGTTGGCGCTACCGCCCTGGGGTGAGTTGTTGTTACCGGGTGCCGGTACCACGATGCCTGAGAACGGTGCCTTGACTTCCTTGCCGTCGAGCAGCGTGTGCAGGGCGTCGTATTTCACCGTGGCATTGGTCAACTCCATGTCCGCGATCTGGCGGTAGGCGCCTTTGCCCTGATCCAACGCTTGCTGCAGTTCGCTGCGGGCGGCGACAAGGTCCAACTGTTGCTGTTGAGTCTGTTGCTTGAGGTCATCGAGTTCATTGCGCGGGATGATGCCGCGCTTGAACAGGTTCTCGCTTTCGGTGAGTTTGCGTTGGGTGTTACCGGCCGTCATTTCGGCGGTGCGCAGGCTGCGGCGAGCGCGGCTGACGGCGGGGCTGCTGTCCCAGTCCTGCATTTCCTGTACGGTGCGCCTGGCCTTGAGCTGGGCGGAGAGGGCGTCGCGCAACTGCACTTCGAGGGTGGCCGGGTCCATGCGCAGCAACACTTGCCCGGCCTCGACGCGCTGGCCTTGCTCGACCAGGTTGGCCAGGACATTACCGTCGAACGGTGCCGTGAGGGTCACCGTGGTGTCGGGCTCGATCTTGCCCACCAAGCCGATCTGGTGCACCAGCGGGTCCGGCTTCACCGCCAACCACTGCTCGGTCGGTGCGGGCGAGTCGGCGCCCGGGCTGCGCAGTGCTACCCCGGCACCGGCCAGGAGCAGCACCAGAACAGCACCGATCAGGTATTTTTTCTTAGTAGTCATTGAGGGCGATTTCCCAACTTTCCAGCGTCATGCCCAGGGTCAAGTCAAGCTGGGTCTGGGCGTTCAAATAAGCGATCAGCGCGTTGAGCTGTGCGTTTTCGGCGTTGCGCAGGTCCGTTTCGAAACTCAGTACCTGGAAGTTGGTGGAGCGTCCGGCGCTGAGTTTTTCCCGCTCGATCTCGATCTTGCGCCGCGACAGTTCCACGGCGCGCTGGGAGATTTCATATTGGCGCCAGCGGGTGCCCAGGTCGCGCACCACGTCGTTGACGCTGCGTTCCAGGGCCTGGCGGGCGTCAGCGATGCGAATTTCCTGGTCTTCCACGTTGACCCGCGCACGCACCTCGGCCTGGCGCGTGCTGATGTCACCGATGGGGATCTGCACCTGCACACCGGCGTAGCTGTCCCACGTACGGTTGTTGGTGTTGCCATTGTCGTTATTGTAGGCATTACGTATCTGGTTGGCCCCGGCCACCAGGTCGACTTGCCAGCGCCCGGAGTCCTTGGCGATGACCAGGTTCAGGTCCGCCTGCTGGCTGCCCAGCAGGGCGGCGAGGTATTCCGGCTGCTGGGCTTGGGCCAGGTTGAACGCCTGGCGCTTGTCGATGCTCATCGGCTTGGCTTCCAGGGCTTCACTGGCACGGATCGGCGTGGACAAGTCCAGGGCCAGCAGCCGCAGCAGCGCGAGGCGGCTGGTATCCAATTGGTTCTGGGCTTCTTCCACGCCCAGTTGTTGGGTGGCGATGTCGGCTTCGGTCTGCACGATCTCGAATTCGGCCATGCGCCCGG
>NZ_JBOICG010000682.1:0-1670 GCF_050739995.1 Pseudomonas sp.
AAAGGCCCTGCTGCCTACACCATGTTCACAAATTTTCCTTTCTCGCCCCTTCGATGAGTTTTTTCAATCGAAGTTGGGTGGCTGCGCGTGCGTTTATCAGCTACCATTTTCGCAAATGAACATTAATGTTCGAATTCCAAGACGAAAAGATTGCGAGGCCAGCCGATGAACCCTTCCACCTTGCCTGCTCCACCGCTTGCCGAAGTCTATGACGTTGCCGTAATTGGTGGCGGGATCAATGGCGTTGGCATTGCAGCAGACGCAGCCGGGCGTGGTTTGTCGGTATTTCTTTGCGAAAAGGACGACCTGGCCAGCCACACGTCTTCTGCCAGCAGCAAGCTGATCCACGGCGGCCTGCGCTATTTGGAACATTACGAATTCCGCCTGGTGCGCGAAGCCCTGGCCGAACGCGAAGTGCTGTTGGCCAAAGCCCCGCACATCGTCAAGCAGATGCGTTTCGTATTGCCGCACCGCCCGCACCTGCGCCCGGCGTGGATGATTCGCGCCGGTCTGTTCCTGTACGACCACCTGGGCAAGCGCGAGAAGCTCGCGGGCTCCAAAAGCCTCAAGTTCGGCCCTGACAGCCCGCTGAAAAGCGAAATCACCAAAGGTTTCGAGTATTCCGACTGCTGGGTCGATGACGCCCGCCTCGTCGTACTCAATGCCATGGCCGCCCGGGAGAAAGGCGCGCACATCCACACGCAAACCCGCTGCGTCAGCGCACACCGCAGCAACGGCATGTGGGAAATGAACATGGAGCGCGCCGATGGCAGCCTGTTCTCGATCCGCGCCCGTGCCCTGGTGAATGCCGCCGGCCCGTGGGTCGCCAAGTTCATCAAGGACGACCTCAAGCTCGATTCGCCTTATGGCATCCGCCTGATCCAGGGCAGTCACCTGATCGTGCCGAGACTGTACGAAGGTGCCCACGCACACATCCTGCAGAACGAAGACCAGCGCATTGTCTTCACCATTCCGTACCTGAATCACCTGACCATCATCGGCACCACCGACCGTGAATACACCGGCGACCCGGCTGCCGTTGCGATCACTGAAGGTGAAACCGACTACATGCTCAAAGTGGTCAACGCTCACTTCAAGAAGCAGTTGAGCCGCGACGACATCGTCCACACCTATTCCGGTGTACGCCCGCTGTGCAACGACGAATCGGATAACCCATCGGCCATTACCCGTGACTACACCCTGGCGCTGTCTGGCGGTAACGGTGAAGCGCCAATCCTGTCGGTGTTCGGCGGCAAGCTGACCACCTACCGCAAGCTGGCTGAATCGGCGATGGCGCAACTGGCACCGTTCTTCACCCAGATGCGCCCAAGCTGGACTGCCACGGCCAGCCTGCCCGGCGGCGAAAACATGACCACGCCGCAAGCCCTGGCCGACGCCATTCGCAGCAAATACGACTGGGTGCCAAGTGAAATCGCCCAACGCTGGGCCACCACTTACGGCAGCCGCACCTGGCGCCTGCTGGAAGGCGTGCAATCGCTGGCTGATCTGGGCGATCACCTGGGGGGTGGCCTGTACACTCGCGAAGTCGATTACCTGTGCGCCGAAGAATGGGCGACACAACCGCAGGATGTACTGTGGCGCCGCACCAAGCTGGGCCTGTTCACTACGCCACAAGAACAGGAGAACGTGCAGCGTTACCTGTCCAAGGT
>NZ_JBOICG010000683.1:0-2186 GCF_050739995.1 Pseudomonas sp.
GTGTGGTGGTGGGTTCGGCATTGATCGACCACATCGCCACTGCCAAAAATGATCAGCAGGCAATTGATGGCGTATTGAGCCTGTGCGCAGCGCTGTCGGAAGGTGTTCGCAGCGCCCGTAAGTAAACGCCGTGTAGCGGTAGGTAAAGTTCCTGATACAGAGGAATCATACGGGCGAATCAGTACCTAAACTGACAAGACCAAGGGATTTCGAACCCGGTTCGAAATCCCTTTTTTGTGCGTGCAGTACTGAGGAATACCCCCATGAAAATGCCTAAACGCTTGATCGCTGGCCTTGGCGTGCTGATGCTCGGCGCGAGTGCCCTGGCGCAGGCCGCGCCCTACGATGAGCGTGGCGGTCCCGGCCCCGACCGTGGCGGCCCTCAAGGTCAACATGAGCAACGCGGCGACGACCATCGAGGCCCGCAGAACAACCACCGTGGTGGCCCACCGGAAGACTTCGGCCCGGTGCGTCAGGTGATCCGGGATAACCACAACGACTTCCGCCGTGGCGCACCGCCGCCGCCCGGCGTGCGTCTGGTGCGTGGCCAGCCGCTGCCGCGCAACTACTACGGTGAGCGCTTGGACAACCGAGCCCTGGCCCACCTGCCGCAATACCCTGGATATGAATGGCGCCGCTCCGGTGGCGATATCGTATTGATAGCCATCGGCACCAGCATCGTCTATCAGATTCTGGATGGCGCGCTGTACTAGAGTGGGTCGCCGTTGTGGCGAGGGAATAAACGCCCTCGCCACAGGGTTTACCTAAAGCTCTATGCGCTCGACTTTGCCTACAAGCAATACGTAAGACAACGCCCCAAGCAACGCCAGCACCGCGATGTAAGTGATCGCCGGCGCAAACGAATCGCCACTGGCCAGAAAGCCAATCACAATCGGCGTGGCAATCGCCGACAGGTTACCGATGAAGTTGAACACACCACCGGTCAGCCCCAACAGGCGGGCTGGTGCCAGGGTCGACACCAGCGACCAGGTAATCGACGCCAACCCATTGCCAAAGAACGCCACTGCCAGGAACGCAATCACCCACGCTGTCGAGTCCACATAGTTGGCGCCGATGATTGCCGTGGAAATCAGCAACCCGCCAATGATCGGCAACTTGCGCGCAAAGCCCACCGACGCGCCGCGGCGAATCAGCCAGTCGGAAAAGATCCCCGAGCACAGCACGCCGACGAACGCCGCCAGGAAGGGCAGCGATGCGAGCAAGCCCGACTTGATGAAGTCCATGCCGCGATATTTCACCAGGTAGGTCGGGAACCACGTCAGGAAAAACCACAGCGTGGAGTTCAGACAGAACTGGCCCAGGTAGATACCCCAGAGTTTGCGCTTGCTCAGCACGATACCCAGGTCGACCCAACTGAATGGCGTCTTGGCGGTTTTTTCCTGCATGTCCACCAACCCACCACCTTCACGGATCAGGTCGATTTCAGCTGCGTTCGCGCCTTTGAAATCCTTTGGCTCGCGATACACCGCGTACCAGATCACCGCCCACAAGATCCCCACACCACCGGTGGCCACAAACACCATATGCCAGCCAAATGCATGCTGCAGCCAGGCCAGTACCGGCGTGAGAAACGCCAGACCGACAAACTGCCCGGAGGTGTAGACGCCAATCGCCGTGGCGCGCTCACGCTCGGGAAACCAAGTGGTGACCACGCGGCTGTTGATCGGATAAGCCGGAGCCTCCAAAGCACCCACCGCCATACGCAACACGAACAGCGCGATAAAACTGGCGGCAAAGCCGAGCATTACCGTGGCGACGGACCATAGCAGCAGGGCGGCCGTGTAGAGAATGCGCGGCGGCACGCGGTCCACCAGCCAGCCACCGGGGATTTGCATGGCAGCGTAGGTCCAGCCGAAAGCGGAGAAGATCAGCCCGACATGCACCGGGTCAATGCCCAGCTCACTGGTCAGGGCCGGAGCGGCAATCGACAGGTTGCTGCGGTCTAGGTAGTTGATCACCACGGTGATGAATAACAAAACCATGATGAAGTAGCGCTTTCGGGTAGGCGTGACTAAAGAAGCCTGTCCGGGGAAGGATTCAGGGTGCATGGGGGTGCCTCTTCTTATGTTTATTGAGGTCCGAATGGATCTGACTGAAGAAATCGAATCAAAATGTGGGAGCTGGCTTGCCTGCGATAGCGGTGTATCCGTGCCAGATGTGCACAC
>NZ_JBOICG010000684.1:0-4169 GCF_050739995.1 Pseudomonas sp.
GCCGGTACGCCCAACGCTTCACAGGCCGCGTACGCCAGCAATGGGCGCACCCGCTTGCCGCCATTCATCACGCTGTAGCGCATGGCGTCGTAGAGGCGGTTCATCTCCGGGCTTGGCGCAACAAACAAGGGTTCCAGCGCCGCATTGACCCGGGCTTGGCTACTGGCCTGATACGCGTCGATCATTCCGGCTGTTCCGCATCGAAAGGTTCCTCGGCCAACTCGCCGTCACGCTCCAGCAGCACCTGCACTTTCTGCTCAGCCTGTGCCAACGCGCTCTGACAGTCGCGAGTCAGGCCGATGCCTTGCTCAAACGCCGTCAACGAGTCTTCCAGCGACAACTCGCCGTTCTCCAGACGCTCAACCAGGGTTTGCAGGTCGGCGAGGGATTGTTCGAAATCGAGTGCAACTTTTTTGCGGGCCATGGCGGCTATTCCGGTAGACGGTAAACCGGCGCGACACTAGCAGACATGGGGGATTGGGGCAAATGAGTGGGGGAGCAAACCAAGGTGTGTGAGCCGAATAAACGGCTTATTCGGCTCATCAGATGAGCCGAATAGCTATTTAATGCTGGTGGCCTCGACGAGTGTCCTGTAACCCCTTGAGCTTGAATGTGCCGGGATTCAAATGTGGGAGGGGGCTTGCCCCCGATGGCGGTGGATCAGCCCATGCATTTACTGACAGTGCCACCGCTATCGAAGCCTCGCTAAAGCTCAACATCTCCCACATTCGAGCGGCTTTGCCCAGCCCGTATTCGTTAGCGTGTAAAGCCTGCTTTTCAGGGCAGGCTTTACACGCAGCAAGGCTGACTTACTTCTGATGCGCCGTCAGCGCCGCATACCCATTCATCAAGTTGCGATAGTTGGGAATACGCTGGGACAACAGATTCCCCAGCCCTTCGATATCGTTGCGCCAGTCGCGGTGCAACTCACACGCCACCGAGAACCAGTTCATCATCTGCGCCCCGGCTTGTGTCATCCGGCTCCACGCCGCCTGCTGCACCGTGGTATTGAACGTGCCCGACGCATCGGTGACCACAAACACCTCAAACCCTTCCGCCAGCGCCGACAGCGTCGGGAACGCCACGCACACATCCGTCACCACACCGGCAATGATGATCTGCTTACGCCCGGTGGCCTTGATCGCCTTGACGAAATCTTCGTTGTCCCACGCATTGATCTGACCAGGGCGAGCGATGTACGGCGCGTCCGGGAACATTTCCTTCAGCTCTGGCACCAACGGGCCATTGGGGCCTTGCTCGAAGCTGGTAGTGAGGATGGTCGGCAAGTTGAAGAACTTGGCCAGGTCCGCCAGGGCGAGCACGTTGTTCTTGAACTCGTTGGGGGAGAAGTCCTGCACCAGGGAGATCAGGCCGGTCTGGTGGTCGACCAGCAGAACGATGGCGTCGTCTTTGTTGAGGCGGTTGTAGGTTGGTGTGCTCATGGTTGAATCCCTTTTTTGTTTAAGTGGGTTTGGCGTTGCGTTCAACATGGGCACAGATTAATGGGCGCACTCAGGGTGATAAATCAGCTGGCGCGTGTCTTACCGTCAACTTGAAGGAGACAATCTGAAGATCGGTATGTTCTGTCCGCTCGGCGTTGGCGCGAACGCCACGTTGAGTCGATGACCGATCCTCAAGTGCTGTGGGTCGTCGCACTGGATGACCGACAGAAGCCTGCTGCCCGATCTATGCACAGTTTTGGAGAATGTGAGGGATGGGGCGGGGCAATAGGTACTGCGTTTCAATTGTCCAACGAGCTGTTGGACAATCTTAGTTTTGGATTTTTATAAGCATTAGAAAGCGCGGCTTGTGACCGCGCACTGTCATTTCTGGCTTTGATTTGTGAGCCGACCCGCAAAATACTGTGTTCCCCCACTTAGTCGTGGAACACGGAGGGTCAAAACAGAAGTCACAGGAGCAAAAATAGGCTGAAAGCATTGTTCTAGCAAGGCTGTCGAGGACTTCAGTAGATGAGGCTGGCTTTCAAAAAGACATTAAAAAGCCGGCTTGTGGCCGGCTTCTCGGGGACTGCCTCAGCTTGTTTTTGACAAACCTCACCAGCCTTCAAATCGCTCAGCCCACATCGCGTCTGGCTGAATAGTAGGGGCATCCGCGGGAACTCCTCCGCTTCGCCGAGCAGGGTGGATAGCCTTGAGCCACCCCCTGCCAAATGTGGGCCGCATGATACCCACATTCACCTCAATTGCCCACCTCCGGTTCCGATTTAGAGCCTTCCCAGCCCATTAAGTGTTCATCCAGCGGTACGGGTGGGCGGCGGTTGTTGAGGGTGGACCACCAGAATACCCACCCGACGATCTGGAAGTTCTGCTCGAAGCGCTGGTCGTAGGTGAGGTATTCGTCCGGGTGTTCGCTGGCGTTGTGGCTGCGCATGCGCAAGCCCCCTCCAGGTCGGTTGTAGAGGTATTTGATGCGCAGCATGCCGTCGTGTTCGACGGCGTAGATTTCGCCGTCGATGATTTGGGTGCGGCCGCGGTCGATGGCGAGGGTGGCGCCTTGTTGGATGATGTCGATCATGCTGTTGTCGACCATGTAGGCGCCGCAGGCTCGGTCGGGGTTTACGTTGAGGGTGTCGAGGGTGTGCAGGGCGACGCGGATGCGTTCGGTGGAGGTGAATGTGGGGTGGAGGGGGATCTCCACGTCGAGTTTTTCCGGGAGGCAGGCGGGGCCTGTGAGGTATTTGCCGCTGTCTTCGCGGGTGGCTGCAGTCCTTGCAGTGGGGCCGTCCAACAGGAAGTTGACCGGTGGGTGTTTGGGGCCAAGGCCGGTGTTCAGCCACCGGCTGGAGACGCACAGCAGTTCTGCGATCTCGTTGAGTCGGCCCATGGGCACGCCGCGTTTGAACCAGTTGTTCACGTGTTGAGGCGTGACACCACGGTTCTTGGCGAAGTCGGAAGCGGAAAGATGAACTTCCCGCAGTAACGCTTTTAAACGATCACCTGATGTATTCATAAACGCAGAGTTTACTGGCGGGGAAAACCAATCAAATAAACTATGCGTTGAATTGCGCGTGTAGGCTTTTGCTTAGTTGTAGCCTGTTTTTTCTATATTTCTTCGCTGTTAAACGTTAGTTGCTGTTAGTTGAACCGGGTGTTTAATTTTTTCCACAAAAAAAGCCCCGAATGATCGGGGCTTTCTGGATTACCGAAGCGGGTATCAGCCTTTGTAGGCGGCAACCGACTTGGTGATCTCGGCGCGGGCGGCGTCTGCGTTGCCCCAACCTTCGATCTTCACCCATTTGCCTTTTTCGAGGTCTTTGTAGTTCTCGAAGAAGTGCTTGATCTGTTCCAGTAGCAGTGGCGGCAGATCGGTGTATTCCTTCACGTCCACGTACAGCTGGGACAGCTTGTCGTGTGGTACCGCGATCACTTTGGCATCGCCGCCGCCGTCGTCGGTCATGTGCAGGATGCCGACCGGGCGTGCGCGGATAACCGAGCCAGGGGTCACCGGGTAAGGGGTTACCACCAGCACGTCGAGGGGATCACCGTCGTCAGCCAGGGTGTTTGGGATGAAACCGTAGTTGGCCGGGTAGAACATCGGGGTGGCCATGAAACGGTCAACGAACAGGCAGTCGCTGTCTTTGTCGATTTCGTATTTGATCGGCGCGTGGTTGGCCGGAATTTCGATGGCGACGTAGATGTCGTTCGGCAGGTCTTTGCCAGCCGGAATCTTGCTGTAGCTCATTGGGCGTTGCCCCCGTAGTTGGCCATGGAACATGGCCGGATTGGCCTAAAAGTGGCGGCGATTATAGGCATATTCTGACGCCGATGCCACGCGCCAGACGTCGCAAGCTCATTCGCCGTGCGGCTGGTAGCGCGGGTCGTGGGCTTGCAGTTGGGTCAGGCGTGCCAGTGGGTCCTGGCGGTAAAAGCGGCTGAGTTGTGCGTACACCTGTGGATAAGTGCTGGCCAGTAAATCCGGAGCACTGAAGAAATATTCACTGGTGACGGCAAAGAACTCCGCCGGGTTTTCGGCGGCGTAGGGGTCGATCTCGGTTTCGGCGTCCGGGTTGGCGTCCAGCTGGCGATTGAGGTCATCAAAGGCGCTCTGCATCACGCTGGCCCACTCTTGCACGCGCATGTCATGGTGCAGCGGCGGCAGGCCATTGGCGTCGCCGTTGAGCATGTCGAGCTTGTGGGCCAGTTCGTGGA
>NZ_JBOICG010000685.1:0-2202 GCF_050739995.1 Pseudomonas sp.
TGAGGGCCTCATCGGGGGCAAGCCCCCTCCCACATTGAACTGCATTCACACATCTGAATATGTGAACCCAATCCAGTATGGGAGGGGGCTTGCCTCCGATGGCGGTGTCAGGCAGTTGCCGCCGAAGCCGGCACCTCCACTGCACTCAAGCCCTCCTTCATCTTCTTGGCATCCCGCACAAAACTGCGAGAAGCCTGGAACAGGAACAGCATCGTCAGGAACAGCGCCACCGGAATCAGGTACATGGCGTCGTGCAGGCCCACGGCTTTATAAGCTTCGGTCATCTGTTCGGCACCCGCCGCGTACATGGCCGAGTGGGCAAAATGATCCGACAAGCCACCCACCACGATGGGGCCCATGCCGCCACCCAGCAGATACAGACCGGCAAAGAACAATGCCATCGCCGTGGCCCGCAGGCGCGGTTCGACCACATCCTGGATCGCCGTGTAGACGCAGGTGTAGAAGTTGTAGGCGAACAACCAGCCGACACTGAACAGCGCCACAAACACACCAATCTCAATGCGCCCCGCATGCAACGCCCAAGCGGTGGTGACGGTGGAGATGATCAGACTGCACGCGGCAAACAATAAACGACCATTGGCGACCCGCTGATGAATCTTATCGGCAATCCAGCCACCCAAGGTCAAGCCTACCAGGCCGGTCAACCCGACGATGACCCCAGTGGCCACGGCCGCGTCCTGCAACGGCATCAGGAAGTAGCGCTGCAGCATCGGCACCAGGAACGAGTTGCACGCATAGGTGGCAAAGTTAAAGCACAGCCCGGCCAACACCAGCCACAGGAAGGTCGGCACCGCCAGTACGCGACGGATCGGGCGGTCGACACGTTCCTGGGAGACTTGCACGGTTTCCGCCGCGCCACGCTTGGGCTCCTTGATATAGAACATGAACACCGCCAGGATCAGGCCCGGTACGGCGGCGATAAAGAACGGTGCACGCCAGCTGTCAAACGCCTTGACCATCGCGCCGATGGTGAAAAATGCCAGCAACAGCCCCAATGGCAGGCCCAACATGAAAATGCCCATGGCCCGCGCCCGACGGTGTGCCGGGAACAGGTCGCCGATCAGCGAGTTGGCGGCGGGCGCATAGCTGGCTTCGCCGATACCAATGCCCATGCGCACCAGCAAGAACGTCCAGAAACTGCCTACCATGCCGTTGATTGCGGTCAGCCCACTCCAGGCGAACAAGCCCCAGCCCATCAGCTTGCTACGTGAGCCGGTATCAGCCAGACGCCCCAGCGGCAGGCCGGCAATGGCATAAACGATGGTGAAGGCGGTACCAATGATGCCGAGCTGGAAGTCGCTCAGGTGCCATTCCATGCGGATGGGTTCGATGATGATCGCGGGGATGGTACGGTCAAAGAAGTTGAACAGGTTGGCGAGGAACAGCAGGAACAGAATGCGCCAGGCATTCGTCGCTTGGATCGAGTTCTGCATGGGTCCGTCTCTTTTATTGTTATAGGCGCTGCGATGCCCAATGCATCCCGCCCGGCATCTGCAACATAGTCAGGCTGACGACAGTTGTCTGTAATGATTCGTAAAGCTGATAGGGCATGATTTCACCCGTCGGTACGGGACTTCACCGATACAAAATATAAGTGCTTGCCCCTCTTCCCAACGGCCATGGCACGGATAGAATGGCGAGCCTTCCGAAACATCCCACTTCTACTTTTCTTATCGATGACGCCCATGTCCGAAGCCAGTCCGTGTCTGAATTGCGGTGCCTGCTGTTCATACTTTCGTGTGTCTTTTTTCTGGGGCGAGTGCGCCTCATCGGGTGGCACAGTGCCCGATGACTTAGTCGTACAGATCAACCCCACTCGTGTGGCGATGATCGGTACCGACCAGAAACCAGCGCGCTGCTGTAGCCTGGAAGGCGAGGTGGGCAAAGCCACTAGCTGTACAATTTATGAGCAACGATCGAGCCCGTGCCGTGAATTCGACGCGTCGTGGAGCCAGGGCGTGCAAAACGTCGATTGCGATGCCGCACGTGCCGCGTTCGGCCTGGCGCCCCTGGAGGCGCCCAGCTTCGAACTAGAGCTTCCCATCAGCGCTTAGCATCAAACGCTATGGATGACATGCCAAAATAATTGAGATCAAAATGCCATTACTGATGGCGAATCCCGCGAGGCTTCTATACTCGTCTTCATAGGTCATCGCCTCAGGCTGTGACGTGACGCTATGA
>NZ_JBOICG010000686.1:0-4819 GCF_050739995.1 Pseudomonas sp.
GCGCCAGGCTGACCATGCGCTTGGCCACTGCTTCGATGGCGTCCTTGTAGCCGCTCTTCTTGTTCAGGTTGTACGCGCTCAGGTCAACTTGGGTGCGCAACCAGTTGCCCCAGTAGAACTCCAGGAACTCCGGCGCAATCGCACCGTCATCCGGCTTGCCATAGGCGGCCTTGCGGGTGAAATACACCAGGCTGCGGAAAGTATCGTCCTGCAAGTTCTTGAAGCCCAGGTGCGCCGGCAGTTGCTCGGGCGGCAAGGTCTGGCCCTGGTTGTCCTTGAGCCAGACCTTGCGCGCCGCCTGCATGCGCTGCCAGAAGGTGGCCATGTCCGGGCTGTTGCTGAAGTCGTCGGTGACCTTGACCCACATTTTCAACTGCGAACCGCCGCCTGTGGTTTCCCACAAGGTGGTGAACGTGTGGTGGCCATCGGTCAGGTACAACTGGCCCGCGGGGCCGACCACCACGGTTTTCATGTCTTCGGGATGGGTGCCCACCGGGTCCTTGCAGGTGAAGCTGTCGGGTTTGTGCAGGTCGGCTTTTTTCGGCACTTTGTCGGCGCTGCCTTGGCCGTTGGTCTCGCAGTATTCATCGAAAACCTTGTCGGGTTTATCGGCGAACAAGCCGAGGCTGTAATAAATCTGGTCAAAACCCACCACGGCCTGGGTCGGGTGCAGTCGCTCCAGGGCCACCTCGATCACCTGTCCGGGTTTGGGTGTGGAGAACGCTTGGGCCTGGGCGGTAACGACACACAGCAGTAACGCAACAATCCATGAATGCAGACGCATGAGTTTCAGATCCTTATATGTAAAGTGAAGCAGTCATTTGCAACGCGAGCGGCTAGAATCAACCCTATCCGTGAACCGCAAGATAGCCAGGAGCCATGATGAGCTCGACCAACCCGCCCTCCCACACCGCCAAGCTGGATCGCATCCTCGCCGATGCCCAGCGCGACCGGGAAATGGGCTACCGCGACAAAGCCTTGAAGATGTACCCCCACGTGTGCGGCCGCTGCGCTCGTGAGTTCTCCGGCAAACGCCTGAGCGAACTGACAGTACACCACCGAAATCACAATCATGATGACAATCCCCAGGACGGCTCCAACTGGGAGTTGCTGTGCCTGTATTGCCATGACAACGAACACTCGCGCTACACCGACCAGCAGTATTTCGGCGACGGCTCCACCAGTAGCCCGACCATTGCCAAGGCCACGCATAACCCGTTTGCAGCGTTGGCTGGCCTGATGAAGAAAGACGACTGAAGGTCTTCTTTAGCCTGTCCTGGCCTCATCGCAGGCAAGCCCGCTCCCACACTTGAACGTGTTCACAAGTCAAAAATGTGGGAGCGGGCTTGCCCGCGATAGCGATCCCCCAAACACCGCATCCCTCCAAGGCCGTATAATCGCCGTTTTTCTCCAAGGCACCCTTCCCCGTGGGCAATAAACGCTACAGCTGCATCGGTCTGTATAACCCCAAATCCCCCGAAAACGTCGGCTCGGTGATGCGTGCCGCCGGCTGCTACGGCGTGGCCTCGGTGTTCTACACCGGCGTGCGTTACGAGCGCGCCCGGGACTTCATCACCGACACCAAGAAGGTCCACCACGACATTCCGCTGATCGGCATCGATGACCTGAAAAAGATCCTGCCCCTGGGCTGTATCCCGGTCGCCGTGGAACTGGTGGAAGGCGCCCGCCCGCTGCCCGAATACACCCACCCCGACCGCGCGCTGTACATCTTCGGCCCCGAAGACGGCTCCCTCGACAAAGAGATCCGCGACTGGTGCGAAGACGTGGTGTATATCCCGACCACCGGCTGCATGAACCTCGCCGCCACCGTCAACGTGGTGCTTTACGACCGCCTGGCCAAGGGCAACAACACCCGTTCGGGCCCCAAGTACTGATTTTTCGGGAACATCCTGCGCCTGCGAACAGTCAGCTACTTACACTTGCCCTTGTTGGAGACAGACCATGAGCGACAGCAAAAACCTGCGACCTATCATCGAACACTCACCACTCGACACCCCGCCGACTCAGAACGTGCACGGCTGGGAACGTATCGGCTCGGTAGCCGGCGGCGTGATGATGGTTGGCAAAGGCCTGCGCCGTGGCGGGATTTTCGGCTTGATCCAAGTGGCGATCGGCGGTGTGGCGCTGGTCCGTGGCTTTACCGGACACAGCTCGCTCAAGGACAAACTGGAACAGGGTCGCCAAGACATGAACAGCGTGCGCACGAAGATCGAGCGCGCCGGGGCAGAGCTCAAGAACTTGAAGACCAAGGCCGAAGTGGCCGCTGAGAAAACAACCAAAACCACTGGCTGAAGGTGATCTTCCAGACAGTGGAGATCAACATGTGCAAGGTTTGGGCTCAGCGCAGCAGTTTGTTGTCCAGCACCACCGACGACTCGCCGATCACACTTTCAGCCAGTTGCACAAACTCAGCAGTGGTAATGCCGTTCGAGCGCATGACCCCCTGCGCAAGGTCATCCAGCGAACGCTTGTTGTGGGTTTTCACGCGGATCTCGCGGTCCAGTTCCTGCAACACCACCACCGCCCGGGCCACGGCGCCCGCGCTGATGTGCTCACCCCGCAGGGTGGTGACGTCCTTGCCTTCCTTGCTCAACCGCGCCTGGATGGCTGCATAGCGCTCGTCGGTGATGCCACCGGCGCGGCGCACCAGTTCGATCGCGTAATACTCCCCCAGCCCCTCGCGAATCCAATCGCTACTGTCGTGATCATTGAAGCGGCCAATGGCCTGCACCACTTCGCGGATCAACGGGCTGCTGCCGCTTTCACTGACCAGCGGTGTGTGGCTGTTGAGGTAGATCGAATCGCGCGACGCCACAACACCCCGGCGCATGGGGTCGCTGGCGCCCACGATCAGCAGTTTCGCCGGATGGCGCGGGAACGCCGCCTCCAATTGCGGCCAGACGAACGTCAGCAGCGTCAGTACATCCATGCGCCGCATGCCCTGCCCTTTGGGGGCGGCCACGGTGACTTCGGTTTCACCAAGTCTCATGCGCCGGCTACCCAGGGTTCCGGCAAGCATCCAGCCGGTGGGGCGGTCGAACAGGCGGGAGACGTTGTCGATGCGAAATTTGTTTTTGCCGATACGCGGCCAGGCCGTTTCGATGCTCTTCCAACCTGCCGGCAGTTCGAACACCAGGCGCGAGACCAGCTCGATGCCGTCTTGTTGGTCCAGCCGCGCAGCCGGCACCAGGTCTTCACCGCGAAACAGCGCCCAGTTGGGCGTCATCCGCGCTTCATAGGTGCCAGGTTTGCGCGCATGGGTAAGGCGGACGCGATAGGTCAGGCTGGCTTTGTCGGCACTGGGTTGCCACAGGCCACGGCTGCCGGTGACTTTCCATTGGCCGTCGGCCTTGAAGTCGCTGTAGTCACCCGCGCGGCCCAGGTCGAAGTTGAGGCTGCGCACCGCCGAGCCCTGGGACAGGCTCAGGCGCACTTCGGCCTGGTCGCTCTGGGGCAACAACTTGACGTGATAGTCCAGGTCGACTTTCTTCGCACACCATGCCGGCATACTCAGCGCCAGCAACATCAGGCTCGCCGCCAGCTTGGTTCCCACCCGCATACTCACTCCTTGTTCAGCCCGCGCGGAAGATCAGGTAATCCTCCCAGTCGTCTTCGGGCACGCTGCCTTCGCTGAGCATGCGCCCGGACTGGGAAATGCGTTCGTGATGCACCGCGTCGCGGTCGCCACAGACCAGGTGATGCCAAAGCGGCAGGTCTTTACGCTCGCTGACCAAGCGGTAACCGCAGGTCGGCGGCAACCATTTGAACTGATCAGCCTGGCCCGGGGTGAGCTGGATGCAATCAGGCACCGAGGCGCGGCGGTTGGGGTAGTCGGTGCACTGGCAGGTTTTCAGGTCGAGCAGTTTGCAGGCGATACGCGTGTAATAAACGCTGTTGTCGTCTTCGTCCTCAAGCTTCTGCAGGCAACAAAGGCCACAGCCGTCGCACAACGACTCCCACTCCTCCTGATCGAGGTGTTCAAGGGTTTTGCGTATCCAGAAAGGTTCGACTTTGGCGGCCATGGCTCTACATCAACATCGCTAGGTGAAAAGGCCGCCAGTCTAGTGCCCAAGGCCCTTGGGGCCAAGCGCTTACGACTGGCGGTGTGACAACACTTGTCAGTCTAGTGGCCGCGCAGTAGCTTTGAGCACCGAATTGACGATCAGGAAATGCTCAATGACACGTGTTGCCGACTATCCGATCCACACCCAGTTCACCGACCGCTGGTCGCCTCGCGCTTTCACCGGCGAAAGCATCCCGCAGGACACCCTGCTGAGCTTCTTCGAAGCCGCACGCTGGGCACCCTCCGCCTACAATTCGCAGCCGTGGCGTTTTCTCTACGCGCGCCGCGACACGCCAAACTGGGAGCGTTTCCTGGGTTTGCTGAATGAATTCAACCGTAACTGGGCGCAGCATGCATCGGCCCTGGTGATCATCGCCTCGAAAACCGACTTCACCGCCCCCGGCGCCACCGAAGAAACCCCAGCCCTGTGGCACACCTTCGACACCGGTTCCGCCTGGGGCCACCTGGCGCTGCAGGCCAGCCTCAGCGGCTGGCACACCCACGGCATGGCCGGCTTCGATCAGGAGCTGACACGCAAAGAGCTGAAGATTCCGCAGGGTTATGCCCTGCACGCGGCGGTGGCCGTGGGCAAGCTGGGTGACAAATCGACCTTGCCGGAATACCTGCAAGGCCGTGAGGCGCCAAGCCCGCGTCGGCCGTTGAGCGAGCTGGTTTCGGAAGGTGACTTCAGCCTCTGACGCTGACGCAATACCCAATGTGGGAGCGGGCTTGCCC
>NZ_JBOICG010000687.1:0-4336 GCF_050739995.1 Pseudomonas sp.
CTGATAGCTGTAGCCGTTCCAGGTTTCCAGGCGAATATCCGAATCGGCGGCCACGGCCACTTGCAGGGCACGGATGTACCAAGGGCCCTGCATGGCCTGGAATTGCTTGTCCAGCGCCACCTGGCGATCGAGCAAGGTGCCCAGGCTGTTGGCGTCGCTGCGAAATACCGGGTCATCACTGGCACGGTAATGCGCCACCAATGCCTGCAAGTCGCCGTTGAAGAATTGCTGCGCGGTGGCATCAAAGCCACGTAAGCCGGTCTGGGCTTCGATCAAATGGGCTTCGACGCGCTTGGCGTAGTCGTTGATAAACCCCGGCACTTGCACACCGACCAACAAGCCAATGGCAAACAGCACCAACCGCAGATAGCTGAGCAACATGGTCGATATCCTTACTCGGTGACGCCCTGGCTGACGCATTCACCGCGTCGCCACAGGCTCCATTGGCCCGGTTCGTAGCGGGTCCAGTTTTCGTTGTCGGTCAAAGGTTCGGTGGCGATCACCGTCACCACATCGTTTGGCGTGGTTTCAGCCTGAAAATCGACGATCACGTCGACATCTTTCAAGCGTGCCGGGCCGAACGGTGCGCGCCGCGTGATCTGCGCCAACTTGGTCGAGCAGTAGCAAAACAGCCAGTCACCGTCGCTGAGCAGGCAGTTGAACACGCCTTTGCTGCGGTATTCGGCGCAGGCGGCGATCAGGTCCGGCAAGACCTGCTCGATGTCCACCGGCTCGGGGAAGGCTTCGCGCACGCGGTTGAGCAGGTCGCAGAATGCCGCTTCGCTATCGGTATCGCCCACCGGGCGGTAGAACGTGGCGCGAGGGTTGAAGCCCGCCAGTTGACCGTTATGCGCAAAACACCAGTTGCGCCCCCACAGTTCGCGCACGAACGGGTGGGTATTGGACAGGCACACCTTGCCCACATTGGCTTGGCGGATATGGCCAATCACCACTTCACTTTTGATGGGATAACGCTGCACCAGCAAGGCGACTTCCGACTCACTGCTGGCGGCCGGGTCCTGGAACAGGCGCAGCCCACGACCCTCATAGAAAGCAATGCCCCAACCATCGCGGTGGGGGCCGGTACGCCCGCCCCGCTGCATCAGCCCGGTAAAGCTAAACACGATATCGGTGGGGACGTTGGCACTCATGCCCAATAATTCACACATGCCAGGGCTCTCGCTGCAACGTTAAAGGCGCGGTTCGACGCGCATGCCGCTCACAGGTGCCGGGCGGCGGAAAGGTTCGTCGTCCTCTACAGGCTCGGCGGCCAGGGCAGCATCGGCAGCAGCCTTGCGCTCACGGCGGGCATTGGCGGCGCGCTCGATGGGCCAGCGGATCAGCACGAACACGAGGTACACGGCAAACGCGATCATCGTGTACATGAACAGATCGGAAATGGCCCGCCAGGCGTTATTACCGACCTTGAGCACCAGGTCCAGGGCGGTAATCGCCACGGCCGGGGCAAATTGAGTCTTGACGGGATCGACGATGGTCGGGCTGAGCAACAGCACTGCCATCAGCAACTGCAGCGGCTCGCGCAGCCAGCGCCAGATCCAGCGGGTCATGCGCCACCACACCAACAGGCAGCCCAAAGCGGCGAAGGCGTAAAGGCCCCAAGCGGTCAGATAGTCGTTCTCGGTCATGGTGTCCATGGCAAGGCTGGCAAAGAGGCGGCTATGATAACGGCTTTTGCGTGTCTCGGCTGCAATGCCTGCCACCGTCCGCCAGATAGAGAATAATCCATGCCTATATCGACCGCCCCGATTGCCCGCAAGGCCGAAGGTCCAGACCCGTACGCCTGGCTGCAAGAGCGTGACAGTAGCGACGTCCTCGATTACCTCAAGGCCGAGAACGCCTGGCAGGAAGCCCAGCTCGCCGACCAGAAAGCCCTGCGCGAAACCCTGTTCGAAGAGATCAAGAGCCGCATCCTGGAAACCGACCTGTCCCTGCCCTCGCCGTGGGGGCCCTACCTGTATTACACCCGCACCACCGCCGGTGACGAATACGCCCGCCACTACCGTTGCCGCCGTCCGGCGGATGACAGCCATGCCGTGGATGAAAGCAGCGAAGAACTGCTGCTCGATCCCAACGTGCTGGCCAACGGCGGCTTTTTCTCCCTCGGCGCCTTCAGCATCAGCCCCGACCACCAGCGCCTGGCCTACAGCCTCGACACCAGCGGTGAAGAGATTTACACCCTGTACGTGAAGGAATTGGCCACCGGCAAAGTCAGTGAGCTGGCATTCGAAAACTGCGACGGCAGCATGACCTGGGCCAACGACAGCCTGACCCTGTTCTTCGGCGAGCTGGACGACACCCATCGCCCACATAAGCTGTATCGCTATCGCCTGGACGGCACGGCGGCGCAGGAAGTGTTCCACGAGCCCGATGGGCGTTTCTTCCTGCATTGCTACCGCGCAAGCTCCGAGCGCCAACTGCTGCTGGCCCTGGGCAGCAAGACCACCAGTGAAATCTGGGCGCTGGACGCCGACCAGCCACAGTTGGATTTCACCTGCCTGGCGCCACGGGTCGAAGACCATGAATACGACGTGGACCACGGCAAGCGTAATGGCGAGTGGACCTGGTTTATCCGCAGCAACCGTGACGGCATCAACTACGCACTATTCGTCGCCGCCGACACCGGCAGCGTGCCCAATGAGGCGGACTGGCAAAACCTGATCCCCCACGACGCCACCGTGATGCTCGACGGCGTGACCCTGAACGCCCAGGCCATGACCTTGAGCCTGCGCATCGGCGGCCTGCCGGTGATCGAAGTGCACGCCCAGGACTTGCCGGCGTATCGCGTGGAATTGCCCGACGCTGCCTACAGCCTCTACGTACAGAACAGCCTGGAATTTGCCAGTGACAAGATCCGCCTGCGCTACGAAGCCCTGAACCGCCCCGCCCAGGTGCGCCAGCTCGAGCTGGCCACAGGCGCGCAAGTTGTGCTCAAGGAAACCCCGGTGCTCGGCGTGTTCAACGCCGATGACTATGTCAGCCAACGCCTGTGGGCCACCTCCGCCGACGGCACCCAGGTGCCGATTAGCCTGGTGGTCAAGCGCGACCAACTGGGCAAGCCAACCCCGCTTTACCTCTACGGCTACGGCGCCTACGGCCAGAGCCTCGACCCGTGGTTTTCCCATGCCCGCCTGAGCCTGCTGGACCGTGGGGTGGCGTTTGCCATCGCGCATGTGCGCGGCGGCGGCGAGTTGGGTGAAGCCTGGTATCGCAATGGCAAGCAGGAACACAAGCAGAATACGTTCAGCGACTTTATCGCCTGTGCCGAGCATTTGATCGCCGAAGGCCTGACCACGGCCAAGCAATTGGCTATCAGCGGCGGTAGCGCCGGTGGCTTGTTGATTGGCGCCGTGCTCAACCAGCGTCCGGAGCTGTTCCAGGCGGCGATTGCCGAAGTGCCGTTCGTCGACGTACTCAACACCATGCTCGACCCCGAGCTGCCGCTGACCATCACCGAATACGACGAATGGGGCAACCCTGAAGAGCCCGAGGTATATGCACGCCTCAAGGCTTACGCCCCCTACGAAAACGTCAGCGCCCAAGCCTACCCGGCCACCTTGGTGATCGCCGGCTACAACGACAGCCGCGTGCAATATTGGGAAGCGGCCAAGTGGGTGGCCAAGCTGCGGGCCACCAAGACCGATGACAACCTGTTGCTGCTCAAGACCGAACTGGGCGCCGGCCACGGTGGCATGAGCGGTCGTTACCAGGGATTACGTGACGTAGCGCTCGAATATGGATTTGTCTTCAAGGCCCTCGGCCTGATTTAGGAACTTAGGGCGGCGAGTCTGTCTGACACACAGACCGCCTACCTGTTTTGATGGACCAAGATTCGCTATGCCCCAACCGACCTTACTCAGCAATGAAATCCGCGACATGCTCATGGACTGCGGCCTGTTCGACCCGTTGTTGCCGGAAGATTTTCACGTGGCCGCAGGCTACTTCAATATCAGCAGCGTGGCCCAGGGCGAAGTGATTTTCCTTGAGGGCGACGCCGGCACCTTCATGTGCATCCTCCACAGCGGCCAGGTGGCCGTGCAGAAAACCCACCACGATGGACAGCGCCTGACCATCGCCACCCTGCGCAGTGGCCGGGCCTTTGGCGAAATGGCGGTGCTCGACGGCGAGCGGCGCTCCGCCAGCTGTGTGGCAGCCAGCGACTGCGTGCTGCTGAACCTGGGCAAGGACGCCCTGGAAAAAATGCTCAACGAAGCGCCCCGGATCGCGGCGAAGATTATCCGCGCCATTGCGATTGCCCTCTCCAAACGCCTGCGCATGGCCGATGGGCAATTACTCTCGCAACAGTATTAACCGCCGG
>NZ_JBOICG010000688.1:0-4030 GCF_050739995.1 Pseudomonas sp.
GCCTGGCTGTCAAACTCCACGGCATACAAGCCCACCGGCTTGGCAAACCGCAGCAATTGTTCGAACTCCAATTGGGCTTTTTCCACCGGCCCCGCGCGGGCCAGGCATACGACTAACCAGAACGAACACGCAGCGAACGCACCTTCGGTACCTTGCAGGCCGTCGATTTGGCTGTCGTCGTTGCGATAGCGGTACACCATGCCGTCGCGCACCAGGCTTTTCTGGATGGCTTCCAGGGTCGATAACCAACGTGGGTCGGTGGCGGCGACGAAGCGCATCAGCGGCATCAACAGCATTGAGCCGTCCAGTGCCGTGCTGCCAATGTGCTGCACAAAATGCCCGCGTTCTTCATTCCAGAAATTGCTCCAGATGTCGGCGTAAATTGCCTGTCGGGTCTGGTCCCAGCGGGCAAACGGGGCAGGCAGCGAACGTTTGGAGGCCAGGCGGATTGCGCGGTCCAACGCCACCCAGCACATTAGCCGTGAATGCAGGAAGTGATGTTGCTCACCGCGCATTTCCCAGATGCCGACATCCTTCTGATTCCAGATTTCGCAGACCTGATCGGCCACCTCCACCGTATGTTTCCAGCCTTCGTGGGAAATGGCCTCGCCGTATTTGTTGACCAGGTACACCGCATCCATCAATTCGCCGTAGATATCCAGCTGGATCTGCTCGAATGCTTCATTGCCGATGCGCACCGGCTTGGCGCCGCCATGGCCGCTGAGGTGATCCAACTCGGCCTCCGGCAATTGCTGGCGACCGTCGATACCGTAGAGAATGTTGATTTTCATCGGCTGCCCGCAACAGTCACCCACGCGACCTTTGAGCCAGCGCATATAAGCGTTGGCTTCCTCGACAAAACCCAGGCGCATGAAGGCGTAGACGGTGAACGAAGCGTCGCGGATCCAGGTGTAGCGATAATCCCAGTTGCGCTCGCCACCAGGTGTTTCCGGCAGGCCGAAGGTGGCGGCGGCGATGATTGCGCCGTGTTTGCGCGAGGTCAGGAGTTTCAATGCCAGGGCCGAGCGGTTGACCGTCTCGCGCCAGCGCCCACGGTAATTGGACTGGGCGATCCAGCCGCGCCAGAACTTCAAGGTGCGCTCCAGGTACAGGTCGGTGCAGTGGTGGGTGACACGTGGATCGTCTGCGCCACCCAGCACGAATTCGGCGCTCTGTTCCTGGTCGAGGGTAAAGCGGGCGATCGCAGAGTGGTCTTCGAGGGTCAACGGCTGGCTGCCAACCAAGCGCAGGCCAGGCTGGCCGTCGGCAGTGAACAGCACGCTGTCATGGTTGGCGCTGGCGCGTGTTGCCGAACGCGCATAGTCATGGCGCACGGCGCAGCGCAGGTGAATGGTCGCCTTGCCGCTGACTACACGCACCCGGCGTATCAGCAGCGGTAAGTCGTCGACTTCTTCACTGACGGTCATCAGATCGGTGATCTCCACCACGGCTTCGTCGCTCAGCCAACGGGTCTGCAGCACGTTGGTATCGGGCAGGTAAATTTGCTCGCGGCGGGCGTTGGGCAAGTCCGGGGTGAGCTGGAACACACCGGCCTCGGGAGTGTCGAGCAGTGAACAAAAGATCGACGGGCTGTCGAACTCCGGCCAGCAGAAGAAGTCGATGCTGCCTTTGTCATTGACCAGGGCGGCGCTGCGCATGTCGCCAATGATGCCGTGGGCATCAATGGCGCTTTGGGGTTCATTCTTGAAGTCAACCATTGCCCACCCACCGTTTTATGAGAGTCCTTTCTGAGGACCGGCGTCGCGTCGCACAAGTTCAGCTTTCAACTAGGGCGTTGTGAAGCAATTGCCCCGCTTAATAGGAAGCATTACTATTCACGCCCGCCTTCCCAGTGCTCACGCGATGATTCCCCAGCCGCCCCGCAGAACAGGCTTTTTCGAGCACTACGAAGAGTTGATCGGCACGTGGACTCGTCGCCTGAGAAACCGTCAGCAGGCCGAAGACCTGGCTCACGACACCTTTGTGCGAGTGCTTGAGTCGCGCTCCACCGAAGTTGAGCAGCCACGCGCCTATTTGCATCAAACGGCGCGCAATATTGCGGTTGACGCCTATCGCCGCGAAGACCGCCGCGAGGCCCTGACCCTGGAAGCGTTTGATCAGCGCTCGCCCCATCAAGGCGACCCGGAGCATTACATGCACGCGATCCAGTTAGCGCACTCGGTCGAGCTGGCCTTGGCTGAGCTGCCGCTCAACTGCCGCAAGGTTTTCATCTGGCAGAAAATCGAGGGCCTGACCCAGCAGGAAATCGCCGAACGCCTGGGACTGTCTAAAAACATGGTGGAAAAGTATATGATCCGCACCCTGCGGCATCTGCGTGACCGCTTGGATGCGATGGCCCCATGACCCGTTTTGAAACAGGACCTTCCATGATGGATAGCCGTGCGCGCGACGAAGCCGCGCAGTGGTTCGTACGCCTGCAAGACGCTGAACTGAGCAGCGAAGAGCGCCAGCGTTTCGACGCATGGCGTGCCCTGCGGCCTGAGCACCAATACGAA
This sequence comes from Pseudomonas sp., assembly GCF_050739995.1. Lineage (GTDB taxonomy): Bacteria > Pseudomonadota > Gammaproteobacteria > Pseudomonadales > Pseudomonadaceae > Aquipseudomonas. Next base: position 2,517 of record NZ_JBOICG010000688.1, read on the forward strand.
TTCGATGTGTTGCAAGGGTTGTGGAGCGCCACGGACCTGTTGCCCAAGATGCGCCTGCAGGCGTTGTGTGATGCCCCGGTCGAGCGTCCCAAGCGTCACGCGGTCTTGCGTTACGCGGTGGCTGCGACGGTGGTGGCAGTCGCTTTGGGGTTGGGCCTGTTCAGCGGGCTTGAGCATCCCAAGCCCTACAGTGCCGAGTTCAGCACGCGCTTGGGCGAGCATCGCCAGGTGGCTCTGCCCGACGGTTCGCTGATGGACCTGAACAGCCGCAGTGTGGTCGCGGTGCACTATGAAAAGGGCCGGCGCGGTGTGGAAATCAAACAGGGCGAGGCCATGTTCAGCGTTGAGCATGACACCAGCCGCCCGTTTGTGGTGGCTGCCGGGGCAGGGCAGGTGACGGTCACCGGCACACGTTTCGATGTACGCCGTGATGACGATCAGACCCGCGTAGTGGTCGAGGCCGGCACGGTCAAGGTGAAAGGGCGCGCTTCGGATCAGGTCGTAACGCTGACGGCGGGTCGCGGCACCCATATTGATTCCCAAGGGCAAGTCGTCGCTGCCTATGGGGTTAATCCCGATGAATTGACGGCCTGGCGCAGCGGGAAACTGGTGTTCAACAACGCCACGCTGGGCGAGGTGGCGCGAGAAGTATCGCGCTACCGCGAGCGGCCTTTACGGGTCAGTACCGCTGCGGTGGGCAACCTGCGCTTGACCAGCGTGTTCAAGTCCAGCGACACCGACGCCTTGCTCAAAGCCTTGCCGCACATCCTGCCCGTGGCGGTGCGCGCTTTGCCCGACGGTAGCCAGGAAATTATTTCGCGCTGAGATTCAGGTTTTTTCCGAGTTCTTCGTCTTCTTGTGCAACTGCAACTGGTTTGCATTAACAGCCGCACACTTTTGCGATCACAGGACTAGGTTCGACGTGAAAAAACTTGCCGTGAACAACAATAAAATTTCCTGCTGGGCGCCGCTCGCCCTGGCGCTTGCGGTCAGCGCCGCGCTCCCTGCGGCCTATGCTGCCGAGGGTATCCACATACGCGCCCAATCGCTGGGCGCGGCGCTGAGCCAACTGGGTCAGCAGACGTCCCTGCAAGTCTTCTTCAGCCCCGACATGGTCGCGGGCAAACAAGCACCAGCGGTTGACGGTAATCTTTCGCCGGAACAAGCCCTGCGCCAATTGTTGCAAGGCAGTGGTCTGGATTACCAGATTGACGCCGGTTCCGTGACCTTGCGCCCAGTGAGCAGCGGCACGGGTGAAGCCGGTTCGCCGGTTGAGTTGGGGGTCACCGATATCAAGGTGGTTGGCGACTGGCTGGGGGATGCCAACGCTGAAGTCGTGCAGAACCATCCGGGCGCACGCACGGTGGTGCGTCGCGAAGCCATGGTGGAGCAGGGCGCCATGAACGTGGGTGACGTGCTGCGTCGTATCCCCGGCGTACAGGTGCAGGAAGCCAACGGCACCGGTGGCAGCGATATTTCCCTCAATGTCGGTGTACGCGGCCTGACTTCCCGCC
>NZ_JBOICG010000689.1:0-4630 GCF_050739995.1 Pseudomonas sp.
GGATCAGTCAGCCTATTTGTAGCTGACCCACTGCAATCGGGGGCAAGCCCCCTCCCACATTTGTATCTGTGTTGGGTTTGGGGTCAGCGGCGGTCGGCGACGACGCCAATCAACACCAGCACCACAATCAACACCGGTGCCAGGCTGTAGTTATTGAACTGGCTCAACCCTCGCACAATCCACGGCGTGGCGTAGATCAACGCCGCACCACTACCGATCATGCACACCAACGCCATCAACGGTACGCGCAAGGCGCCGGCAATGTTGCCCAGGCGTGCTTCGACCCAGCCCTTGATGTCGGCGCCAAACAGCACCAGCAAGCAGCCGACTAGGGCCAGGGAGATTTCCGACAGGTTACTACGGCTCCAGCGGGATACGGTGGCGAGCAGGTCGAGTACCAAATCCATGTGATTTCCTTAAGAGCGATCAGCTCAAAAACTTTTGCAACAGGTCATTGAGAAAGAGTTGCCCACGGTCGGTCGCCGCCAGGCGTGACGGTTCGACCTGCATTAAGCCACTTTGTTCTGCCTCGCGACGGCCTTCGTCCAGGCTCGCCAGGTCCAGCCCGGTGCGCTCGGCGTACAGCTTGGCTTCGACGCCTTCGGTGAGGCGCAAAGCGTTCATCAGGAACTCGAACGGCAGTTCCTCGTTGGTCAGTTCTTTCGCGCCGGCCTGAAAGCTTTTTGCCGGGTTGAGGTAGTCCTTCGGCGCCCGCGTCTTCCAGGTGCGCACGATACGCCCGTCAGGGTGGCTGAGCTTGCCGTGGGCACCCGCGCCGATGCCGATGAAGTCGCCGAAGCTCCAGTAATTCAGGTTGTGCCGCGCCGGGCGACCCGGTTGGGCATAGGCCGACACTTCATACTGCGCGTAACCATGTTCAGCCAGCAGTGCCTGGCCGGCTTCCTGGATATCCCACAACGTATCGTCTTCTGGCAGCGCGGGCGGCTGGTTCCAGAACACGGTGTTGGGTTCCAGGGTCAGTTGATACCAGGACAGATGCGTGGGCTTGAGGGCGATGGCCTGGCGCAGGTCGCTTAAAGCGTCGTCCAGGGACTGGTTCGGCAAGCCGTGCATCAAGTCCAGGTTGAAGTTCTCGAACCCGGCCTGGCGCGCCATGCCTGCGGCGCGTACAGCTTCATCGCCATTATGGATGCGCCCCAAGGCTTCGAGCTTTTCCTGCTGGAAGCTCTGGATGCCAATGGACAGCCGGTTGATGCCCAGCTTGCGATACGCCACGAACTTCTCTTGCTCGAAGGTGCCGGGGTTGGCTTCCAGAGTGATCTCGATGTCGTCGGCAAACGGAATGCGTGCTTCCACGCCCTCGAGCAAGCGCCCCAGCGCGACGGCACTGAACAGGCTCGGCGTGCCGCCGCCGAAGAAGATCGAGCTCAGCTCACGGCCATACACCGCATGCAAGTCCTGATCGAGGTCGGCCAGCAAGGCGTCCACATACTCTTCCTCCGGCAGCACTTTGCTGGCGGTGTGGGAGTTGAAGTCGCAATAAGGGCATTTGCGCACGCACCACGGGATATGGATGTACAGCGCCAAGGGCGGCAAGTGGGGCAGGGCCGCCCGTGGTGTTTGCGCACCGCCGTGGATCAGCGGCTGCGCAGAGGTGTTTTGAGTCATTTCAAGCCCAGACGCTGGCGCAGCAAATCCATTGCGCGGGCGCGGTGGCTGATCTGGTTCTTGTCGGCCGGGCTCAGTTCGGCGCTGGAGACATTACGCTCGGGCACCCAGAACAGCGGGTCATAGCCAAAGCCATGCTCGCCGCTGGCCGCATGCAGGATGCGACCGTGCCACAGGCCTTCACAGAGGATCGGCAGCGGGTCATCGGCGTGGCGAACCAGGGCCAGCACGCAGACGAACTGTGCGCCGCGCTCTTCATCCGGCACGTTCTTGAGGGCGTCCAGCAGCTTGGCATTGTTGGCTGCGTCACCCTTGCCGTCGGCATAACGTGCCGAGTAGATGCCAGGCGCGCCGCCAAGGAAATCCACCGCCAGGCCCGAGTCATCCGCCAGCGCCGGCAGGCCGGAGATACGTGCGGCGTTGCGTGCCTTGAGGATGGCGTTTTCGACGAACGACAGGCCGGTTTCTTCCGGCTCGACCTGGCTGAATTCGCCAATCGAGCGCAGTTGCACGGATTCACCGAGCATGGCCTGCAATTCTTTGAGTTTGCCGGCGTTATGGCTGGCCAGTACGAGTTGGGTGAGATTCATCATTCGGCCGGAAAAAGTTCTTGGACAAAACTGAAGCCGTGGGCCTTGCCGCCGGTTTCAACGTTGATGGTGAAGGTCTTGAACTCCTGCTGCGGTACCGAGTAGGGCGCGAGATAGTTGGTGACGCCTTTTTCGGTGATCTGCTTGAACGTCAGGACTTCGCTCTTGCCGAGTGAGTCCTTGATGGTGCCGGTCACTTGCGCCACCACGGGTGTCACACCCTTGAACACGGACACGTTGATCAAGCCCTTGTTCTTGCTGCGTACCACACCCACCGCTTGGGCGGTTTCCGGTTGCAGGAAGCTGGAAGTGAAGGTGTTGTAGCGCACGGTAATGTCGCCAAATTCCTTCGTGCGGTTAGGGTCGATAATGTCGGCGGCCATGGCGTTGGCGCCCAGCAATGCAGTCAGTAGAAAAACAGCCAAACGACTCATGAGCGTCCCTCTTGAAAATGATTAGACGGCAATCTTGTGGTCGGTCAGGCCAGGGCTGCTGACCCGGTAAATCCCGATTTCGCCCAACAGGTTGGGCCATAGCTTACTCGCCCAGCCGTGGCGGTGCTGTTGGTCGACGGCAAGGCGGTTGATCACCTTGGCTTCACGCTCACCGCACAAGGCTTCGAAGTCTTCAAAGGTGCAGAAGTGAATGTTGGGCGTGTTGTACCACGTGTACGGCAGGAAATCCGACACCGGCATCCGGCCTTTGGTCGCCAGGTACCAGCGGCAGCGCCAGTGGCCGAAGTTGGGGAAGGTGATGATGCACTGGCGACCCACGCGCAGCATTTCGTCGAGGATGCGATCCGGATAGTGCACCGCCTGCAGGGCCTGGGTCATCACCACGATGTCGAAGCTGTTGCTGGCAAAGTTGCCCAGGCCCTTGTCCAGGTCCTGCTCGATCACGTTGATGCCCTTGGCCACGCACTGGGCGATGTTGTCGGGGTCGTTCTCCAGGCCATAACCGGTGACTTGCTTGTTGTCGCGCAGCCAGCTCAGCAGTTCGCCATCGCCGCAGCCCAGGTCGAGCACGCGGCTGCCGGCGGGTATCCAGTCTTGGATGATTTCCAGGTCAGCTCTCATGGCGTTCTCATACTGTAATGCGGTTCATGTAGTTGCCGAACGCCTGCAAGTAACGCGGGATCGGGATCAGGAAGGCGTCGTGGCCTTGTGGAGCATCGATCTCCAGGTAGCAGACGTCTTTGCGCGCGGCCATCAGCGCGTCCACCAGCTCACGGGAGCGGGCCGGCGAGAAGCGCCAGTCGGTGGTGAATGACATCACGCAGAACTTGGCTGTGGCACCTTCGAAGGTTTTCGCCAGGTCGTCGTCATGATTCGCGGCCGGGTCGAAGTAATCCAACGCCTTGGTCATCAGCAGGTAGGTGTTGGCGTCGAAGCGTCCGGAGAACTCTTCGCCCTGATAACGCAAATAGCTTTCCACCTGGAACTCGACGCTGTGGAAGTCGTAGTTGAGCTTTTCGCTCTTGAGGCCACGGCCGAATTTCTCGCCCATGGAATCATCGGACAGGTAGGTGATATGCCCGACCATCCGCGCCAGCATCAGGCCGCGCTTGGGGATCACTCCGGCTTCCTGGAACGACCCGCCATGGAATTCGGGATCGGTGAGGATCGCCTGGCGCGCCACTTCGTTGAAGGCGATGTTTTGCGCCGACAGTTTCGGGGCCGAGGCGATGGCCAGGCAGTGGCGCACACGATCCGGGTACGTGATGGTCCATTGCAGCGCCTGCATGCCGCCCAGGCTGCCGCCGATCACCGCGGACCATTGGTGGATGCCCAGCAGGTCGGCAAGGCGCGCCTGGCTGTGCACCCAGTCTTCCACGGTCAGCACCGGGAAGTCGGCGCCGAATGGCTTGCCGGTTTCCGGGTTGATGCTGCTCGGGCCGGTGGAGCCGTTGCAGCCGCCGAGGTTGTTCAGGCTGACCACAAAGAACTTATGGGTGTCGATGGGCTTGCCGGGGCCGATGCAGCTGTCCCACCAGCCGGGCTTGCGCTCGTCGGCAGTGTGGAAACCGGCGGCGTGGTGATGGCCGGACAAGGCGTGACAGATCAGCACGGCATTGCTCGCCGTGGCGTTCAGTTGGCCGTAGGTTTCATAGATCAGGTCGTAGGCAGGCAGCGAGCGGCCACAGGCCAGGGCCAGCGGTTCGCTGAAGTGCGCCACTTGGGGCACGACCAGTCCAACAGAATCGGGGGGGAAGGCAGCTGGCATCGACCCTGCTCTCGTTTAAATGAGGCGTAAGTCTAAAGAGCGGGGCCCCCAGCGGCAAGCAAAGGCCTGCACCCGTACACAGATACAAAATGTGGGAGGGGCTTACCCCCGATAGCGGAGCGTCAGTCGGCATCTATTTGACTGACCCATCGCCATCGGGGGCAAGCCCCCTCCCACAGGGTTTACTG
>NZ_JBOICG010000690.1:0-1726 GCF_050739995.1 Pseudomonas sp.
GGGCAAGCCCGCTCACTACAAGGTGCCATCAATTTGTACCTATCCCTGTACTCCCGACTAGCGTAAAAAAGTCCCCCTCACTCCGTAAAGCTAGAGGCTCGTCATGCCCGTCGCCGTGATTGATGGACAACCGCTGCACTATCTCGACCAAGGCACCGGCCCGGTCGTCCTGCTGGGCTCCAGCTACCTGTGGGACCGCCACATGTGGGCTCCGCAGGTAGAAGCCCTGTCGCAACAGTACCGTGTCATCGTCCCAGAGCTGTGGGGCCACGGTGAATCAGGCCCATTGCCTGCTCAAACCCATTCCCTGGATGACTTGGCACACCAGACCCTCACCCTGCTGGACCAACTGGACATTGCCCAGGTCAACCTGGTGGGTCTGTCGGTCGGCGGCATGTGGGGTGCACGCCTGGCCTTGAGCGCACCTGAGCGGATCAACAGCCTGGTGCTGATGGACACCTATCTGGGCGCAGAGCCCGAGGCCACGCGCCAATATTATTTCTCGTTGTTCAAGATGATCGAAGACGCCGGCGCTATCCCTGAGCCGTTGCTGGATGTGATCGCACCGATCTTCTTCCGGCCGGGAATAGATCGTGAATCGGCGCTGTATCAGGGTTTTCGCAAGGCGCTGCAAGGGTTTTCCAAAGAGCGCCTGTTGAAAAGCATCGTGCCCCTGGGCCGGTTGATCTTCAGTCGCGCCGACCTGCTGGAACAACTGCCACGGCTGGACGCGGATACCACCTTGATCCTGTGCGGCGAGCAGGATAAGCCCCGCCCTCCTGCCGAATCCCGGGAAATGGCTGCGCTGATCGGCTGCGACCTGATCCTGATTCCGGAGGCCGGGCATATTTCCGCCCGGGAAAACCCGGACTTCGTCAACGAAGCCCTGCTGACCTTCCTCGCCAACAACGCCTGACCGCCCTACCCTTTGATCGCGGCCTTTGCGCTGCGATCAAAGGCGGAAGTGCCCCACCATGCCCTTGAGTTCCGCCCCCAATTGCGCCAGCTGAATGCTCGACGCCGCGTTGCCTTGCATGCTCAGCGCCGACTGATCGGCACTGGCGCGAATGCTGGTGACGCTACGGTTGATCTCTTCAGCCACCGAACTTTGTTCCTCGGCGGCGGCGGCAATTTGCTGGTTCATCTGCTGAATCAAGGACACCGCAGCGGCGATGCTGCCCAAGGCGCTTTCGGTTTCCAGGGCATCGCTTACGGCCAGTTTCACCAGCTCGCCGCTCTGCTGGATCTGCTGCACCGATGATTGCGCCGCGTGGCGCAGGGTGCTGACCAGCCGCTCGATTTCCTCGGTCGATTGTTGAGTTCGCTTGGCCAGTGCCCGCACTTCATCGGCCACCACCGCAAAACCGCGGCCTTGCTCACCCGCGCGGGCCGCCTCGATGGCGGCGTTGAGGGCGAGTAAATTGGTTTGCTCGGCGACACTTTTGATCACACTCAACACAGTGCCAATATTCTGGATCTCCGCACTCAGGCTTTCGATGCTGGCGCTGGCACTGGTGCTGGAGGTGGCGAGCAACTCGATACGCTGCAAGCTCTGGCGTACCACTTGCTGGCCGCTGTCGACCTTATCATCTGCTGTCTGCGCGGCTTGAGCGGCTTCCTCGGCATTGCGCGCCACATCGTGCACAGTGGCGGTCATTTCATTCATTGCCGTGGCAACTTGCTCGGTCTCTTCTTTCTGGTTGCTGACCTCGACGTTGGTCTGCTC
>NZ_JBOICG010000691.1:0-2032 GCF_050739995.1 Pseudomonas sp.
GTAATACGTCTTACAGAATTTTGCGAATAGAAACCGGCAAGGTGCGCGTCGAGGATGCCCACGGCCAGCCACCGACCATTCCCTTCTGGCTCGGCGAAGCGCCCGGGCGCAGCAACGAACTGTCGGCGGCTGTAGCGCGCTTCCAAGGGCAGTTGGACGCCCTGCTCAGCGCCAGCCCTGGCGACTTGCAACCCGCACAGGCCTGGCTCACCGACACCCTCGGCCTGAACCGCGCCAGCACCGAACAGATCCTCGATTACCTGGCCCGCGCGCGCCTGGCCCTGAGTGCCTTGCCGTCCCAGGACACGTTGATCATGGAGCGGTTTTTCGACGAGTCCGGCGGCACCCAGTTGATCATTCACACGCCCTACGGCAGCCGCCTCAACCGCGCTTGGGGCCTGGCCCTGCGCAAGCGTTTTTGCCGCACGTTCAATTTCGAATTGCAGGCCGCGGCCAGTGAAAATGCGATCGTGCTGTCTTTGTCTACCAGCCACAGTTTCGAACTCGATGAGGTGTGGCGTTACCTCAACAGCAACAGCGCCGAGCACATCCTGATCCAGGCCGTGCTGGATGCGCCCTTGTTCGGCGTGCGCTGGCGCTGGAACGCTGGGGTGGCGCTGGCGTTGCCGCGCTTTAGCGGCGGGCGCAAGGTGGCGCCGCAGATCCAGCGCATGAAAAGCGAAGACCTGATCGCCAGCGTGTTCCCCGACCAAATCGCCTGCCTGGAAAACCTCGCCGGCGAACGTGAAGTGCCCGACCATCCGTTGGTGGAACAAACCCTTGACGACTGCCTGCACGAAGCCATGGACAGCGACGCCTGGCTGGCCCTGCTGCGATGCATGGAGCGCGGCGCAGTGCGCCTGATCAGCCGCGACTTGCCAGCGCCCTCGCCCATGGCCGCCGAAATCCTCAGCGCCCGCCCCTACACTTTTCTCGACGACGCCCCCCTGGAAGAACGCCGTACCCAGGCGGTACTCAACCGGCGCTGGAGCGACCCACAAAGCACTGACGACCTCGGCGCACTGGACGCCGACGCCATCGCCGGCGTGCGCGAAGAAGCCTGGCCGGCACCCAATGGCCCTGACGAAATGCATGAGGCGTTGATGAGCCTGGCGTGTATCGATGCCCGTGAAGTCACACCGCAATGGGCCGATTGGTTGCACGCCTTGACCAAGGGTGGACGTGCCTATCAATTGTCCAACGGCCTATGGGTGGCTGTGGAACGCTTGAGTTGTTTGCAGGCGATCTATCCCAACAACCTGCCGTTGCTGCCGGGTTTCGATGAGCCATGGACCCTTGAAGACGCGGTGGTGGAAGTGCTGCGCGCACGGCTTGGTGGGTTTGGCCCGCTGAGCGTGGTCGAGATCGCCGCGCCACTGGCGCTGCCGGTCACCGATGTCACCCAGGCACTGGTGCGTCTGGAGCAGGAAGGCTATGTGCTACGCGGTCGCTTCAGCCCCGGCGCCCCCCAGGAGCAATGGTGCGAACGGCATCTGCTCGCGCGGATTCATCGCTACACGGTCAAGCGCCTGCGCCGGGAAATCGAACCGGTGGCGATGCAGGATTTCATGCGTTTTCTATTCGATTGGCAGCACCTGTCCAACACCACACGCGGCCAGGGCAGCGCCATGTTGCCGCAGATCGTTGCCCAACTCGAAGGCTATGCCGCTGCCGCCTCCGCGTGGGACAGCGATTTACTCAGTGCACGGCTCAAGGACTATGCCTCCACCTGGCTCGACGAGCTGTGCCGCAGCGGCAAACTGGTGTGGACGCGCTTGAGCAACAAGGCCAGCGCCAATGCGTTACGTAGCACACCGGTGGTGCTATTGCCACGCAGCCAAGTGCCGTTATGGAGTGGGCTGACCGAACTCACTGACAGCGCGACGCTGTCGCCCAAGGCGCAAAAAGTCCATCAAACCCTGCGTGACCACGGCGCTTTGTTTTTCGATGAACTGGTGCACGAAGCCCATCTGCTGCGCAGCGAATTGGAAAGCGTCTTGCAGGAGCTGGTGGGCGCCGGCTTGGTGAATGC
>NZ_JBOICG010000692.1:0-7587 GCF_050739995.1 Pseudomonas sp.
ACAAGACCGCGCAGGACATTGAGATCAAGTAAACCGCTGAAACTGCGGTTCAATGAAACGAATTGGTAGCACAGGGAGCATCCCATGCAGCACGAAACCCACACCCACGGCATCAATATGTCGGCCCTGGGTCGCGACAAGCAGAGCCTGAGCCTGGCCCAGGAAACCGTGGCCATCGAAGTACCGGGCCTGAGCCTCTACTACGGTGAAAAGCAGGCGCTGTTCGACGTCAGCATGAACATCCCCAAGCAGCGCGTGACCGCCTTCATCGGCCCGTCGGGCTGCGGCAAGTCCACGCTGCTGCGTACGTTCAACCGTATGAACGACCTGGTGGACGGTTGCCGTGTGGACGGCGCCATCAACCTGTACGGCAGCAACATCTACCGTAAGGGCGAAGACGTGGCCGAGCTGCGTCGCCGCGTGGGCATGGTGTTCCAGAAACCGAACCCGTTCCCCAAGACCATTTACGAAAACGTGGTCTACGGCCTGCGCATCCAGGGCATCAACAAGAAGCGCATCCTCGACGAGGCGGTTGAGTGGGCCTTGAAGGGCGCGGCGTTGTGGGACGAGGTCAAAGATCGCCTGCACGACTCGGCACTCGGCTTGTCCGGCGGCCAGCAGCAGCGTCTGGTGATTGCCCGTACCATCGCCGTGGAGCCGGAAGTCCTGCTGCTCGACGAGCCGTGCTCGGCCCTCGACCCGATCTCGACCCTGAAAGTCGAAGAGCTGATCTACGAGCTCAAGTCCAAGTTCACCATCGTCATCGTGACCCACAACATGCAACAGGCGGCGCGGGTCTCCGACTACACCGCGTTCATGTACATGGGCAAGCTGGTGGAGTTCGGCGACACCGATACCCTGTTCACCAATCCGGCGAAGAAGCAGACCGAAGACTACATCACCGGTCGCTACGGCTAGTACGCGGTGGTTCTGATTGCATTGAATGCTGCGGTTCTCCGCACCTTACCGGACGTTCCAAGGACGCCAACATGATTAGCAAAGAAGGCCTTACCCATCACATCTCCGCGCAGTTCAACGCCGAGCTTGAGGAAGTGCGCAGCCACCTCCTGGCGATGGGCGGGCTGGTGGAGAAGCAAGTCAACGACGCCGTCACCGCGCTGATCGAGGCCGACTCGGGCCTGGCTCAGCAAGTGCGCGAGATCGATGACCAGATCAACCAGATGGAACGCAATATCGACGAAGAATGCCTGCGCATTCTCGCCCGTCGCCAGCCGGCGGCCTCCGACCTGCGTTTGATCATCAGCATCTCCAAGTCGGTGATCGACCTGGAACGTATCGGCGACGAATCCACCAAAATCGCCCGCCGCGCCATCCAGCTGTGCGAAGAAGGCGAGGCGCCGCGCGGTTACGTGGAAGTGCGCCACATCGGCGACCAGGTGCGCAACATGGTTCGCGATGCGCTGGATGCGTTTGCCCGCTTCGATGCCGAGCTGGCGTTGTCGGTGGCCCAGTACGACAAGGTCATTGACCGTGAGTACAAGACGGCGTTGCGCGAGCTGGCCACTTACATGATGGAAGACCCACGCTCTATCTCGCGGGTCTTGAACATCATCTGGGTATTGCGTTCCCTGGAGCGTATCGGCGACCACGCGCGCAATATCTCGGAACTGGTGATTTACCTGGTGCGCGGCACCGACGTGCGGCACATGGGCCTCAAGCGCATGAAAGCCGAAGTTGAAGGCACGGCTGATCAAATCCCTAATGTTCCAGGCGAACCTGACGATAAGTAAGGTTGCCCGAGAAATTAACGCCCGGCCTTTGGTCGGGCGTTTTTGTTTGTGGCCTCTGAATTTTTTGCGCAACGGGAGCAATAAAGTCCCGCTGTGACCAGCGAGATTTGGCAGAATGCCATCAGTCAGGCGTTTCGCGTGCCGAAGTTTCTATAGGATGAAGGGTCGATGAGTAAAGTCAGTGTATTGGTGGTGGACGACGCCTCGTTTATCCGCGACCTGGTGAAGAAGTGCCTGCGTAACTACTTCCCAGGGATCAAGATCGAAGACGCGGTCAACGGCAAAAAGGCGCAATCCATCCTGATGCGCGAGACCTTCGACCTGGTGCTGTGCGACTGGGAAATGCCCGAGATGTCTGGCCTGGAGCTACTGACCTGGTGCCGTGAGCAAGCGCACCTAAAGGCCATGCCGTTCGTGATGGTGACCAGCCGTGGCGACAAGGAAAACGTGGTGCAGGCGATCCAGGCCGGGGTTTCCGGCTACGTCAGCAAGCCGTTCACCAACGAGCAGTTGCTGAACAAGGTCAAGCAGGCCCTGCACAAGATCGGGCGCCTCGACGCACTGGTCGCCAGTGCACCGACCAAGATGAACTCGGCCTTCGGCAACGATTCCCTGAGCGCCCTGACCGGCGGCAAGCCTGAAGCGGTGCGTGCAGCACCCGTTGCAACAGCCGCCCCTGCACCAAGCAAGGGCCTGCTCAACAACCCACCCGTACAAGCGCCTGCAGCCGCGCCGGCGGCCGGTCGTGGCCAAGGCCAACTGCGGCTGTCCAGCGGCAACCAGCAATGCGTGATCAAGGCGCTGAGCATCAAGGAAGCGCTGTTGGTAGTGCGTCGCGGTGAAGTCCTGCCCCAGGTCCTGGAAAGCGCGGTGCTCGACCTTGAGCAAGGTGAAAACGCTGAAGTCGCCCGTCTCAACGGCTACCTGCACGCCATCGTCGCCTACGAACCCAAGCCCGACAGCGACTGGCTGCAACTGACCTTCCGGTTTATCGACCAGGATGCGCAGAAGCTCGACTACATCTCTCGCCTGATCGCCCGTGGTACGGCGCAGAAGCATTTTGTGCCGGGTGCGTGATTTCCTGAATATCGGGAATCGACCGACCGTCTGATTACCGTTAGCTGGCTTGATTTATATCTGTTTCGATATAGGCTCTCGATAACGCAGCAGTGTTATCGAGCCTTTGCTATGCCTTGAAACAAACCCTCACCGCTCTTGGCTGAATCGTCGATTACGCTTCTTTTTTCCAGAAAAGGAGAAGCCAATGCCAAGGCACAAGGATGTGGTGTTTCTAGGAAGCTCGCTCAAGGATCTCAAGGCATTTCCTCTCGATGCCCGTAGGGCCGCCGGTTTTCAGTTGGACCTATTGCAGCAGGGTGAACAGCCTTTTGATTGTAAGCCGATGAAAACAATCGGAAGGGGTGTCAGTGAGATCAGAATCACTGAGGAATCGGGAGCGTTTCGAGTGTTCTACGTGGTCAACCGGCCAGAAGCTGTCTATGTGTTGCATGCGTTGCGCAAGACCACACAGAAAACCGAAGGGCGGGATATCGAACTGGCTCGTGCCAGATTGCAGGAGTTAGGTTAAGCCAATGACAGACTCAAAAAATCACACCGAACGTTTCAGCTGCGTCTGGGATGCTCTGGAGGACACGCCTGCGCAAGCCGCCAATATGCGACTTCGCTCGAAGTTGCTGCTGGAACTGTGCAACACCATCAGCAGCTGGGAGCTTTCTCAGAAGGATGCGGCGCAAAGGCTTGGCATCAGTCAGCCACGTCTGAACGACGTGCTCAATGGCAAAATCGATAAGTTTTCTCTCGATGCACTCGTCAACTTGTCAGCTGCCGCTCAGATGCATGTGGATATCTGCTTTACTGCGCTGCCCGTTTGACGCTCACACAGTGTTGTCATGATCCCTTGCTAGCCTGCCGTTCAGTCATCCCGGCAGGTTCACGCCATGCTCATGCGTCTAATGCTGTTCTGTGGGCTGGCCTCGGTCGCCACCTCGACCCTGGCCATGACCCTCTACAAATCCACCGATGCCAATGGCGAGGTGTTTTTCAGTGACCGGCAAACCCCCGGCGCCCAAGCATTCGTGCTTCAGGAGCGCAGGGTCGAGCGGGTCAAGCGGCCGATGCTGGAGCTGCCCAAGTCGAGTTATCCACAACAAGCCTACCGCTACCCCTTTCCCTGGCGTGGCGGGCCGTTTCGCCTGACCCAGGGCCCCAACGGCAGTTTCAGCCACACCGACACCAAGAGCCGCTACGCCATGGACATCGCCATGCCCGAAGGCACGCCGATCATCGCAGCGCGTAGCGGCATGGTGGTGAAAATCGAGAATGGGCAGGCCGGGCGCGGTGGCGATGCTTCGGGGAACTTTGTGCGGGTACGGCACGATGATGGGACTGAGGGCGTGTACCTGCACCTCAAGCAAGGCTCGGTGAGTGTCAGGGCCGGGCAGCGCGTGGCACTGGGCAGCCCGCTGGCGTTATCGGGTAATACCGGCAACAGTAGCGGGCCGCATCTGCATTTCGTGGTGCAGCGCGCTACCGAGGCGGGGCTGGTGTCGATCCCGTATGAGTTCAGCCAGCCGGTTGGCACATTGCCCAACTTTGCGTTGGGCAATTGAAGGATCAATCCAGCAACAGAACCTTGGCCAACACAATCTTCGGCCCTTTCATCTTCTTGATGATGATCCGCAAACCTTCCACTTCCAGCACTTCTTCCTCTTCCGGCACTCGCTTCAAGGTGTCGTAGATCAGGCCGGCCAGGGTTTCGGCTTCGATGTGGTCCAAGTCCACGCCCAGCAGGCGTTCCACCTTGAACAATGGCGTGTCGCCGCGCACCAGCAGTTTGCCCGGCTGGTAGGCGAGGATGCCGCGCTCGGCCTTGCGGTGTTCATCCTGGATGTCACCCACCAGCACTTCGAGCACGTCTTCCATGGTCAGGTAGCCGATGACTTTGCCGTCGGCTTCTTCCACCAAGGCGAAGTGCGCGCCGCCTTTGCGGAACTGCTCCAGCAGTTGCGACAACGGCATGTGCCGCGAAACGCGCTCCAGCGGGCGGGTCAGTTCGGCGAGGTTGAACGACTCGGGGATGTGGTCCAGGGCTGCCAGTTCCAGCAGCAGGTCCTTGATGTGCAGCAGGCCGACGAACTCGTTTCGATTCGCGTCATACACCGGGTATCGGCTGAACTTGTGGCGACGGAACAGCGCAAGGATTTCCTTGAGCGGGGCGTTGAAGTCGAGGGTGACCAGGTCTTCCCGGGAGTTGGCCCAGTCCACCACTTCCAGTTCGCCCATTTCCACGGCGGAAGCCAGCACGCGCATGCCTTGGTCGCTCGGGTCCTGGCCACGGCTGGAGTGCAGGATCAGTTTGAGTTCTTCACGGCTGTAATGGTGCTCATGGTGCGGGCCGGGCTCGCCTTGGCCAGCGATGCGCAGGATGGCGTTGGCGCTGGCGTTGAGCAGGTAGATCGCCGGGTACATGGCCCAGTAGAACAGGTACAGCGGCACAGCCGTCCACAGCGACAGCAACTCGGGTTTGCGAATGGCCCAGGATTTGGGCGCCAGTTCACCGACCACGATGTGCAGGTAGGAAATCACGAAGAAGGCGGCAAAGAACGACACGCCTTTGATCACTTCAGGCGATTGCACGCCCACGGCATTCAGCAACGGCTCGAGGATATGCGCGAAGGCCGGCTCACCGACCCAGCCCAGGCCAAGGGAGGCGAGGGTGATACCCAGCTGGCAGGCCGACAGGTAAGCGTCGAGCTGGCTGTGCACGGTGCGTAGGATCTGCCCGCGCCAGCCGTTCTTGTGGGCGATGGCTTCGACCCGAGTGGCGCGCAGTTTGACCATGGCAAATTCCGCCGCAACGAAGAAGCCGTTGAGCAGTACCAGGATCAGTGCAAAAAGAATCATGCCGAAGTCGGCGAAGAGTGAAGCGAGGGTAATACCAGGGGAAGGGTCCATGATGGGGTTTTGCAGGTTCCGTGTATTCAATTAGAGGTCAAAGGTCGGCCTGAAAGGCAGGCACAAGTCGGCCAATGTAGCGGCTGACGGGGCGCTTGCCTAGTGGTTGCTGCCGGGTGGGCCTTGGAATTCCCTCTCCAGCACGATACCGGCCCAATGTGGGAGGGGGCTTGCCCCCGATGGCGGCGGGTCAGATGTGAATGTGTTGACTGACACCCTGCTATCGGGGGCAAGCCTCCTCCCACATTTAGCCCAGTGTTGTTTTCGGGTTATTCGTCGGTCCCGAGTACTCGCGAGCGGGTCACCTGGGCCGGCGGAAAATGGCAGGTAAACGTACTGCCGTGGCCCAGCACACTACTGATCTCCAGCCGTGCACGGTGGCGCAGCAGCACATGCTTGACGATGGCCAGGCCCAGCCCGGTACCGCCAGTGTTGGAGTTGCGGCTGGAGTCGACACGGTAGAAGCGTTCGGTCAGGCGTGGCAGGTGTTTGGCGTCGATACCGATGCCGGAGTCCTGCACGCTCAGGTGAGCACCTTGTTCGTCGGCCCACCAGCGGATGCGGATGTTGCCTTTATCCTGGGTGTACTTGACGGCGTTGAACACCAGGTTGGAAAACGCGCTGCGCAATTCGCCTTCGCTGCCTTTGAGCAAAACCTGCGGGTCGGCTTCCAGGGTGATCTGCTGGCCGCGCTGACCGGAGAGGGCCTGAGCATCGTTCTTGATGGTCTGCAGCAGGCTTTGCACGGTCACCGGGTGGTTGTCCGACGGGTAATCGGTCGCTTCCAGCTTGGCCAGCAACAGCAGGTCGTTGAGCAGAGTCTGCATGCGCGAACCTTGCTGCTGCATTTGCTGCAGGGCGCGGCTCCAGCGCGGGTTGATCTCGTCGACATTGTCCAGCAGCGTTTCCAGGTAACCGCAAATCACCGTCAACGGCGTGCGCAGCTCATGGGAGACGTTGGCGACGAAGTCTTTACGCATCTGTTCCAACTGGTGGATACGGGTCACGTCACGCACCAGCATCAGGTGTTCGTTGTTGCCGTAGCGCGTCAAGTACAGCTGGATGCGCACGCGGTCATTGGTGGGCGAGGGGATTTCCAGGGCTTCTTCGTAATTATCCTGCTCGAAGTATTCCTTGAAGCGCGGATGGCGTACCAGGTTAGTCACCGGCTGGCCGCTGTCCTGGGGCGTCTTGAGGCCCAGCAGGGTCTCGGCAGCGCGGTTCCACCACTCCAGGTTGCCATCGCTGTCGAGCATGATCACCGCGTCTTTCAGTGCGGCGGTGGATTCCTGTACCCGGTCGATCACGGCTTGCAGACGTCCGCGTACTCGTTGGTCACGGCGTTGCAGGTGGTAGATGCTGTCAAACACCTCGCCCCACAGGCCATAGCCGTCGGGTGGTGCTTCATCGGGTTTGTGCTGGCGCAGCCATTCATGCAGGCGCAGCAATTGCTTGAGGGTCCAGCCCAGGTACAGGCCGAGGCCGACGGCCAGGCTCCAACCGTAATAGCCGCTGATCAAGCCTACCAGCAGGCAGCCGGTGATCAGCAAAAGCATGTGGCGGATCAGGGTGCCATGCCAGTTTTGGTTCACTTAAACATGCGTCCTTGTCAGCTGTTCAGGGAATTCGGCTCGGCTCAGCCTTTGGTAGAAAAACGGTAGCCGGTGCCGCGCACGGTTTGTACCAGATTCTCGTAGGCATCGCCCAAGGCTTTGCGCAGGCGGCGGATATGCACGTCCACGGTGCGTTCTTCCACGTACACGTTGCCGCCCCACACTTGGTCGAGCAATTGGCCGCGGGTGTAGGCACGCTCCTGGTGGGTCATGAAGAATTGCAGCAGGCGGTATTCGGTCGGGCCCAT
>NZ_JBOICG010000693.1:0-5744 GCF_050739995.1 Pseudomonas sp.
GCATCGCAGGCAAGCCAGCTCCCACACTGACCGCGTTCATTCAGTACTGCTCAGTTGACCGAGGCGTTTTCGCTTTGGGTGTTGCGACGCTTGGCCTTGGGCTCCAACGCCTGTTGACGCTGTTGCAACGCCTCGAGCAAACCGAAGTCCTGCGGGAAGTCGTCGACCTGGATGCCATGGTCGGCGTATTCCACATAGCGTCCCAGCAAGGTGTCTTCGTCGTCACCGATCAGGTCCAGCGCCCGCGCCTTGACGCGCCAGGCGGTGAAGGCCGTGGCGGAAATCGGCATCGGTTCGATCAAGCCCTGCTTGACGGCTGACTTGAGCCGAGCTTCGATCAGCTCCACCTGCGGCAATAAACGGAAGCCCAATTCGCCGTAGGCCAGCTTGTCGACTTCCGGGCGTGGAATGTAGGAATTGGCCAGCAAACGGTCACGGGTTTCACCCGGGGTTTGCACCACGTCGGCCACTTGTGCCAGCAAGTGGTCCGAGGGTTTGCGCAGCGGAATGCCAAGCGGGAAACTCAAGCCACGCACTACGGCCGCAGCGGCTTTCGACGGGTAGTTGTCGAGCACTTCAGCCAAGGCCTCATGGGCACGCAACAACGCGTCCTGGGCCGACCAATGCACCAGCGGCAGGTCGGCCTGAGGCCGGCCATCATCCTCAAAACGCTTGAGTACGCAGGACAAGATGTACAACTGCGACAGAATATCCCCCAAGCGTCCGGTGATACTTTCCTTGCGCTTGAGGGCACCACCCAGCACACCCATGGAGATGTCTGAGATCAACGCCAGCACCACTGACAGACGGTTGGCCTGACGGTAATAGGACGCCAGCGCCGGATCGGTCTTGGCCGGTACGGCTATCAACCGCCCGCCGGTCAGCGAATGCACTGCAGCACGCACGGTGTTGGCCAGCACAAAGCTCACGTGGCCGAACATCGCACTGTCGAAATCTTCCAGTGCTTTGCGCCGATCCGGGTTACGTGCCGCTTCCATTTCACGGAACACGTAAGGATGGCAGCGAATCAGGCCCTGGCCGAAGATGATCAGGCAACGAGTCATGATGTTCGCGCCCTCCACCGTGATGGCTATCGGGCTTTGCTGATAGGCACGGGCCAGGAAGTTGTTCGGCCCCATGCAAATGCCTTTGCCGGCAACGATGTCCATGCCGTCGTTGACGATGATCCGCGCACGCTCGGTGACGTGGTATTTGGCGATGGCCGAGATCACCGAGGGTTTCTCACCAGCATCCAGGGACGCCACCGAGACCTTGCGCACGGCATCACAGGCATACAAATGCCCGGCCATCCGCGCCAGCGGCGCCTGCACGCCTTCGAACTTGCCGATGGGCAAGCCGAACTGTTTGCGCATCGCCGCATAGGCCGTGGTACCGCGCACCGCTACCTTGCCCAGGCCGACGTTGGCCGACGGCAAGGAAATCGCGCGGCCGGCGGCCAGGCACTCCATCAGCATGCGCCAGCCGTTGCCGACTTGTTCGCGGCCGCCGATGACCCACTCCAGGGGAATGAATACATCCTTACCGGTGGTAGGACCATTCTGGAATACAGCGTTGAGCGGCCAGTGACGACGACCACTGTTCACGCCCGGATGGGAGGTAGGAATCAGTGCACAGGTAATGCCCAACGAACCCGGCTTGCCGAGCAGACCGTCCGGGTCTTCGGCGCGAAACGCCAGGCCAAGCACCGTGGCGATGGGGCCGAGGGTAATGTAGCGCTTGTCCCAGGTCACTTTGAAACCCAGCACTTCCTCGCCTTCGTGCACGCCTTTGCAGACGATACCCAAATCCGGGATCGCCCCGGCATCGGAGCCCGCGTAGGGGCTGGTCAGTGCAAAGCATGGGATGTCTTCACCCCGCGCCAAACGCGGCAAATAATAATTGCGCTGGGCATCGGTGCCGTAATGCAGCAACAGTTCCGCCGGGCCCAGGGAGTTGGGCACCATCACTGAAATCGCCGCCGCCGAGCAGCGCGTCGACAGCTTCATCACCACTTGCGAGTGCGCGTAATGGGAGAAACCTTTGCCGCCGTACTGCTTGGGAATGATCATGCCAAGGAACCCAGCGTCCTTGGTGTACTGCCAGCCTTCGGGGGACATGTCCTGCCAGACCTGGGTGGTTTCCCAGTCGTTGGCGATGTCACACAGCGTTTCGACTTCGTTGTCGAGGAAGGCTTGTTCCTCGGCGCTGAGACGGGCTGGTGCGGCTTTGAGCAGGCGGTCCCAGTTGGGTTTGCCGCTGAACAATTCGGCATCCCACCATACGGTGCCGGACTCGATTGCCGCGCGTTCGGTGTCGGACATGGCCGGCATGATCGTGCGAAACAGGCCTAGCGCCTTGCTGGTCAACAGCGTGCGGCGCAGGGGTTTGATCGTCATCAGCACCGCGGGCGCTATCACCAGCACCGCCGCGACGGTGGCGCCAAAACCTGCCACCACATTGACCAGGTAACCAATCGCCAGCCAAACCAGGCCAACACCCAGCCACAGAGCAGCGGTGGCTTGTCGATATGCCAGGGCAATCGCTGCTGCGACACCCGCCAATAACCAGATAACCATGGGGATACCTCTACTTGATTCAGGGGCACGGCTGTTGCGCGGGCAGATCGAAATGAACTGCGGCGTAGAGCCACACTACAAACTTGAAAAGATAAATTCAAATTTTGTTTTGAAATATTTATTTAATGCTTTGGCGCAAGAAATAAGGGCCAAGCGAGTCAGCCTTAAAGATAAAAAGGTGGAAGCGAAACAGGGCGCAAAGCGTCCCGTCAGAAACGCACGACCGTGTGGAGCCGGGCATCCAGATGCGCTGGGTGCCCTGCTCCACCGCTGTCTTGCAGACTACTTAGAACTTATAGGTAGCCGACAAGCTGACAACGTCACCTGAGGACTCGGCTTGACCATCCAGCTGGGCCGCGCCGAGACGATCCACGTTCTTCGTCTTCAGGTTGACCTTTTGCACGAACTGGTGCGAATACGCCGCGTCTACCGACAAACCAGGCACAGCCTTGATGTCATAGCCGGCACCGAACGCCAGGAAGTAGCGGTCGCCGTCGGGAATCCGCGGGTCACGTGTGGAGTTGCGCGTCGGCGTCTGGTCGTAAGCCACACCCGCACGGAGTGTGAGTTCGTCCGTTGCTTTGAAGTCACCGCCGATAGAGGTCATCCAGGCGTTCTTGTAGTTGTAGGGAATGGCGACAATCGTCGATCCCTGCGACTTGAGCGTCAGGTCCTGGAACGAAGACCATTCGGTCCACATGACACTCACACCCATTGTCCAGCGGTCATTGAACTGGTGAACCCAGTCAACCGCTGCGGTGGCCGGAATATCCAGTTGGGTACTGGCATTCGCGCCATCCGGGAACAGCTTGAGGCCTGGATAGGCCATTTCAACCAGGGTTTCGCCGTTTGGACCGATAGGGTTGGTCATGGCGTTACGGCCGATGGCATCCGTGTAAATGTTGTATTTACCGGTCATCTTGTTTTTGATTTTGGCGTGATAGTTCAAGCCCAGGGTGTCTTGCAGTGTCGGCTTCCAGACGATGCCGGTGAACCAGCCCACTGAGCTGTTATCAACTTTCACGCGCATCAATGAATGCCCGACACCGGTGGGGAAACCCGTGCCGCCCAGTCCGGGAGAAACATCCGCTGCCGCCAGCAAATCGATGTTCTGGCTGACAAACCCTTGGCTGCGCTGATAAATGACGCCAGCACCTACCGAGAACTCATCGTTGACCTTGAACGACAGGGAACCGGTCAGGCCGACGGTTTCAATTTTGGTGTCGACCGCAAAATCCCGCAGCTTCGAGTTCTCGTCCCAAGTGGTTTTCATGCCTTGGGGGACCACCTGGCTCAGACCGAACGCGAAACGGTCGCCAATGGGCACCACCAGAAAGCCTGTTGGCAGCCAGGCAGTGAAGCCACCCTGCCCGCCATTGTTGGTATTGAGGGTCGGATCGCCCATGCTGCCTTGGTCATCCAGAACCGGAGTATTGGTCACCGGATTACCGTTGTGATCATAAGCCTGGCCGGAGTATTTGATCTTGACCCGGGCGTAATCGACCGTCTGCTGCGCAATGGTGGAGTCGATGAACGCCATGGCGGCCGGGTTGTTATACGCGGCACTCGGATCATTCTTGAACAGTGAACCACCCCCGAATGCACGGCCCCAGCCAGGTGCCCCGTAGGTAGGCGTGGAGAACCCGCCCGCCTGGACAGGCCCCGTGGTCATCAAGCCTCCCAACAGGGCCAGCCCCAGTAACGTGTGAGCGTGTGGTTTCTTATTATTCATGCAGTACTCCTTATTATTATCTACGCCCGGCCCCTGCCGGTGATCGGTACCCGAACAGACGCCCCTGGCGAGGCGCCTGTGTGTACCGGGGTGATCAGCCCTTAGGAGTCACGGCTTATGGGTTAACCGTCAGCGAAGGTGCGGCCACGCTCAGGGAAACCACGGTGCAGTTGCCAGAAAGCGACTGGTTGGCCGCAGACAGGGTCTTGCTGCTCGGGTCCCAAGCCACTGCGATGGTGGTCGGACCGCAGTTGGTGGCAGGGATCGAGGAGATCTTGTAGCCAACGTTGGTCACGGTGCCGGTAGTGCCCGAAGCAGCAGTCAACACCCATGGCAGGTTGGTCAACGTCGGCAAGGCGCACAGGCCACCACCGGTCAGGGAGGCGCCATTGATCGAAGCCACGCCACCGCTGACGTTGCCGGTAAAGGTAATCCCGCAGGTCACCGCAGCCCCGAAGGAAGATGGCGATTTAACAACGATGGTGCCGGCGTTGGTGGAGAACGGACCGTCAGGAGAAACTGAAGCCGCACTGGCCATCGAAGCCGCGCCAAAGCACATTGCAAAAGAAGTTGCACAAACGAGGGTTTTCAAGCTTTTCATTGTTTTTCCTCACATGTAATGGCGAGTTATTTCGCCAGGGGTAATGGCCAAGATAGAGAGGTCACGGTGAAACAGCAGAACGTCTCTTTCCAGCCAAATCTCAATTCGATTACCACCGCTTCTTTATTTATTCGACCACTTTGAAGTTTGGCGGCATCTTTATCGATACCGTCTTGATCTTGCAGTCATCGCCAATCGGCACATTGGCAGCTTCCAACTTACCGGTGGCGTTATCCCAAGTGCCGTCGGCTGTCGAAGGACCGCACTTGCCGCCCAGGCCGAAGGCATGGACATCCACACTGATCTTCGACATGGAACCGCTTTTGGTGTCTTTGGCGATTAATACCCACGGTAAATTGATGGCTTCAACACGGCTGCATTTAAGACCGCCATCGAATTCAACTTTATCGACATTCACCGAAGTGCCATCGGCGGCAACTTTTCCGGCCACCTTGATGGTGCAGTCGGCACTGATCAGTGCGCCTTTGGAAAAGCTGATGGGGCCTTGGGCCGTAAAGGTGCTGCCCGCGGGCTCGATACGCGCGGCCTGGGCTTGGTGATAAACGATCAGGCCCAGGGCAGCCAGTATGATATGGCTCGTGAACTTGGCAGGTGCTTGCATGGTGTACGTCCTTCCCTTGAAATTATTTTTGTAGGGTCAAACCACTCACTTGCATTCAATCGGTAAACCTTGGGCAATCGGAACCTGCGCGATACACAGACCCCGAGTACACCCAACAACAGGTACATTCACATCAAAACGGTGTTGAACTGTTAGCGTATTTCTCTAGGTACTTCAGGCGTTGCGACGGTTGAAGATTGGTCAGGGTAATGT
>NZ_JBOICG010000694.1:0-5826 GCF_050739995.1 Pseudomonas sp.
ATCCACCGCTATCGGGAGCAAGCCCCCTCCCACATTTAGTTATCAGGGTGTCAATTAGAGTTGGTAGTTCTTCAGTTCCCGCGCAATCACCATCCGCTGAATCTCGCTGGTGCCTTCATAAATCTGCGTGATCCGTGCATCCCGGTAGTAGCGCTCCACCGGGTAATCCTCCAGGTAGCCATACCCGCCATGTACCTGCATCGCCGAAGAACAGACCTTTTCGGCCATTTCCGAGGCAAACAGCTTGGCTTGTGACGCTTCCGAGAGACACGGCTTGCCAGCACTGCGCAGGCGTGCGGCGTGCAGTATCAGCAAGCGTGCGGCATTGAGTTGGGTCTGCATGTCTGCCAGCAGATTGGCCACGCTCTGGTGCTCGATGATTGGCTTGTTGAACTGCACACGATCCCGGGCATAGGCCAACGCTGCTTCAAACGCCGCACGGGCGATACCCAGAGCCTGGGCTGCAATCCCAATGCGACCCCCTTCGAGGTTGGACAAGGCAATGGCCAGGCCCTTGCCACGCTCACCCAGCAGGTTGGCCTCGGGCACGGTGCACTGGTTGAGGGTCACGGCACAGGTGTCCGAGGCACGAATGCCCATCTTGTGTTCGGTGCGGTCGACCACGAAGCCCGGGGTGTCGGTAGGCACCAGGAACGCGGAGATACCTTTCTTGCCCAACTCCGGGTCGGTGACCGCGAACACAATGGCTAACCGAGCGCGCTTGCCATTGCTGACAAACTGCTTGGCGCCGGTGATCACCCACTGACCATCGCGCAGTTCTGCACGGGTGCGCAGGTTATGGGCTTCGGAACCGGCTTGGGGTTCGGTCAGGCAGAAGCAACCAATGGCTTGGCCGCTGGCAAGGGCAGGCAGCCAGGTCTGTTTCTGTTCTTGTGTGCCGAAGTTGAGGATTGGCCCGCAACCCACTGAATTATGGATACTCATCAGTGCGCCTGTAGCCCCATCGCCGGCGGAAATTTCCTCGACCGCGAGGGCATAGGCGACGTAGTCGACATAGGTGCCGCCCCATTCTTCCGGGACCACCATGCCGAGCAGGCCCAGTTCGCCCATCTTCGCTACCAGCGCGTCGTCAATCCAGCCGGCTTTCTCCCAAGCCTGGGCATAGGGGGCGATTTCACCACGGGCAAAATCGCGCGCCATGTCGCGGATCATTACTTGTTCTTCTGTGTATTCAAGATCTTGCATGGCTTATCTCGCAACCGACGCGAAGTGATGGAAAAAACTATCGACATGGCCGGCGTCCAGGTCCTGGAGTGTCGACGGGTTCCAACGAGGGCTCTTGTCTTTGTCGATGATCAGGGCGCGAACCCCTTCGATCAGGTCGCCACGTTCGAACCATTGTCGATCCAGGTGCAGCTCCAGCGCAAAGCACTGCTCCAGCGGCAGGTGACGGCCACGACGCAGCATTTGCAGGGTGACGGCCATGGCCAGCGGCGAGCGGGTTTGCATCAGGTTGGCGGTGGTCAGCGCCCATTCATGGCTGTCGGCAACGGTCACGACGCGTAGTTGCTCGACGATGCTGGGCACGTCCGGCAAGGCGAAGAAATGGTCGATGGCGGGGCGCAAGGCTGCCAGCGGAGGTTCAGGCAATTGCTGCACCGCGAGTTTGGCGAGAACGCCTTGCAGGTCCTTGAGCGGGGAGTCGCGCCATTGCAGGTGATCGAGTTTCTGATCCAGCTCCGCAAGCTTGGCGCTGTCGAGGTGCCAGTCGGCCAAGCCGCAATACAGCGCGTCGGCCGCACGAATCTGCACCCCGGTGACGCCAAGGTAAATCCCCAGTTCGCCGGGAATGCGTGGCAGGAAGTAGCTACCGCCTACATCCGGGAAGTAACCGATGGCCACCTCAGGCATCGCCAGACGGCTGCGCTCGGTAACCACGCGCAGATCCGCGCCTTGCACCAGCCCCATCCCGCCGCCCAGGACAAAGCCATCCATCAGGGCGAGTACGGGTTTGCGGTAGTGGTGGATAGCCAGGTCGAGGGCGTATTCCTCAACGAAGAAGTCTTGGTGCAAGGTGTCGCCGTTCTTGAAGCTGTCATACAAGGAACGGATATCGCCCCCGGCGCAAAAAGCTTTCTCGCCGGCACCGCGCAGTACCACCGCGTGAACCTGCGGGTCATCGGCCCAGGTCTGCAATTGCGAGGTCAGGCGCCGCACCATGTCCAGGGTGATAGCGTTCAAGCCTTCGGGGCGATTGAGGGTGAGGTGGCCGATGTGGTTGCGGACCTCGGCCAATACCTCCTCCTGAAGACTACCGGCGCTGCTTGCTTCGGATGAAACCTGAGCAGTCATCTCTAACTCCCTGCTTTTATTGTTCTTTATCAAGATGTTCGCGGGCGAACCATCTCGCGATCGTACCAGTGCAAATTTGCCCAGTACAACCCGGAATCATGCAGGTCGTTTTTGCATTTATGCAGGGGCTGTCACGCCGCGCGATTGGCGAGGACTTCACCGATACTGCGGCGTCGTGCATGGCTCTGCGCTGTGTGAATCAAATGCTCAAGCTCGGTGGGTTCCACGTCATAGAACTGCTCCATTTCGGCCAGGGCAAGTTTCAGATCCTCGGCTGTGATCATCGGGTCTACGGCCTGTGATGGAGTGCTCGGTATGAGCGCCGGGGACTCGACGAGCCCCTTGGGGTATCGCGTGCGAGTAGCATTGTTGTAGGCCAGTGCACACGCCAACAGAGCGCCTGCGCCGAGCATGACCGGCGCCAGCTCATGCCAGCCGAGGGCGATGGATGCCGGGTCTGCCAATACCAGCGTCATTGCCAACCCTCCGGCGGGCGGGTGCAAGCAGCGCAGCCAGCAAATCAGCACAACGGTCATGCCTGCCGCGAGACAAGCACTGCCCAAGGTGCGGCCCAATACGCGAGCCACTAGCAGCGCGACGACACCGGCACACAAGTAACTGCCGATGATCGACCACGGCTGTGCCAGCGCCCCGGAAGACACGGCAAACAGCAGCACCGCGGAAGCCCCCAGCGGGCCCAGCAGATGCAAGGCGACTTCCATGCCAAATACTTGGGCGCATACCCAGACACTGAGCATCGTGCCCAAGGCCATGCCAATAGCGGCACGACTCCATTCAGCAGGGCGGGTATTGATTGCAGCGGGTAACCAGCGAGCGAGCATTAAAAGAGGTCCGTAAACAGCGGGCGAAAAAAAAGGCCTGCCTGGTTTCCCGGAAGAGCCTTTTGAAAGTTCCAACATTTGGGGGAGGAACCTGCGCAGTGTGCCGAGCTTGCTCCATTGGCGCAAATGCATATTAATGAAGATTAAATGCAGTAATAATGCATTCAAATCACTTCGTCGAACCTGATAGCGGGGGCCTTGGGTGTCATCGGTGCATTGGTTTTACCCAACACACGGCTATAGGTTTCTTCGTTGAACCAGCGTTTTTGCAGATCTTCCTGTAGCGCGGGCTCGTTGGCCAGCGGCCCTTTCAACGCCACCAGGGCGTCGCGTAACTCCATCAGCCGGTCCAGCCCCGGTAGCGGTATTAGCAATAGATCCTCACGCACGGCATCGCCCTCTCAATGAAGTAAACCAGCGCTTGGCCTACAGCGCCCTTGTTGTCATGCAGGGTGCTTTAACCCGTGCCTGGAGGCGGGGCGGTAGATAGTTAACGCACTTGGCAAGCGAGTCTACATTTGGTCTCCTAGCGCCGGAAGGGGAAGTTCAGCGGCCGTTACGCAAAGGTATGTAGGTGTTTTCTTGGGGGGCATAATGAAAAACGCCCACTCGTTGAGGAGTGGGCGTTCTTTCTTACGAGGCGACAGAAAATTCAATCAAGGAAGTGCGGTTTTCACCAGATGCAGTAGCACATAAGGGTTCTTGTCGAACTCCCCAGTGAGTGTCGGCGTGATCGAACGCAGGCGTGGATCGGTGAGCCCTTCAAAGTCAGACTGGCTCATGACCAACCAGGCCGGCGCCTGGATCACTGCCAGCTCGGCAGGCAATTGGGTGAACAGCGGCACCTTGTCACAATCGAAGTTGACCATGAACTTGATGGCTTTCGCGTCTTTGCCCAAGGCATGCAGTACCACCGGCGCGGGCTCCTGCAGGATCTGCGTTTTGACCGCGAGGGTGAACGTACGCGTGTCGTACAACGAACGCTCCAGCGGTTCCACGACCACGATATAGGTGGACCAAATCGCAAGCACCGCGGCCAATGCCGGACCGAAAGGACGCAACCGCGCCTTGAACAACGCCAGCAGCGCCAGGACCTGAAGCACGCCCAGCAGCACGAAGATCAGGCCCAGGCTATCGAGCTGTGCCGGGTAACGCTTGCGCGCAACCACCAGACCGATTGCCAACAATCCCGGCAACAGTGTCCAGATACCCAGCATCAAGCCGCGCAACCAGGCGAACAGCCGTCCTTGAGTCACTTGGAAGGGGTACGCCGCAATAATCGCTGCCATCGGTAGCATCGGCAGGATATAGCGTGCTTTTTTCGCCTGGGGCACCGACAAACCGAGCATCACCAACAAGCCAGCCGCCGCGCAATAGAGCACCAGCTTCAACGCCGGGTCTGGTTCGCGTCGGCCGCCAATCACTACAACCAACAGCACCAGGAGTGCAACCGGGTAGGCCAAGGCATAGTTGCCCATGGAGCTGGTGAAGTAATACAGCACACCGCTGGAGCCTTCAGTGCCATCCATGCGACCGAGGAACTGCATGCGGATGACGTCCTGCATGAACACTTCACCGCCGCTGAGCTTGGCCAGCAGCAGCAACAGGCCCACACACGCGGCCAGCAGTGCCAGTGCCAACAAGCCAAAGCTGAACATCTGCCGCCATTGGCGGTTGATCAGGTAATAGCTGCACAGCACACCGGTAGGAATCACCAGGCCGATCGGCCCGCGAATGGCAAAACCCAGAATCACCAGCAGGAACAGCCAATGCAGACGCTTGGCCGCACCGAAATGATCGTGGGCATAACCCAGGTAAAACACCGTCAAGGTGACAGCGGCGAGCATCTGGTCCAGGGAGACCGCACGGGTCTCGCTGATGAACGTGCTGCTGAGCAGCAACATGGCGATGCTCAGCACGCCCCAGCGCGGGGAGTAGGGCGCGGTCAGGCGATACACCAGGACCACGATGAATGCCGAGGCGATAGCCGTCGGCAGCCAGGCCGTCAGGCTGGTGACCTGGCCCAGCGGCAAGGACAGCAGCCAGGTCAGCAGGGTTGAGGTCGCCAGGTAGTCGGCATAGGGTTGGCCGTAGGTCGTAGGGAAAAAGCTCGGCCCATGGCGCAGCATTTCCTGGGCAAACAACACAAAGCGCGAGTCAAACCCGATGATCGCCTGGTGCCAGTTGCCGGCGATGAACAGCACCAGTGCCAAGAGCCCAAGCCCCAGTGACTGGTAACGAATCGTTGCATTCAGCAGGGGCGGTTGAGCTTTGTTCACGTATCAGTCTTCCTTGACCTGTGGTACCCAGTTTTGCTGGGGAATGGGCAACTCGCAGGAGTCACCGCGACCCATTGGGAAATACTTGAAGCCTTTACGGGCCAGACGCTCGCCGTCGTACAGGTTACGACCGTCGAAGATCACCGGGTTTTTCAGGCGCTGCTGGATCAGATCGAAGTCCGGCGCCTTGAACTGCTGCCACTCGGTGCAGACGATCAGCGCATCGGCGCCGCTCAAGGCCGACTCCGGGGTGCCCAACAGGGCCAGGCGTGGCTCGTCGCCATAAATACGCTGGGTTTCCTGCATGGCTTCCGGGTCGAACGCACGTACATTGGCGCCGGCGGCCCATAGGGCTTCCATCAGCACGCGGCTTGGCGCATCGCGCATGTCGT
>NZ_JBOICG010000695.1:0-1534 GCF_050739995.1 Pseudomonas sp.
GCATGATCCACACCTTGCTCGGCGCCGAAGGCTTCCGCAAAGGCAGTGACCTGTACTTTGAGCGCCACGATGGGCAAGCCGTGACCTGCGACGATTTCGTTAAAGCCATGGAAGATGCCAATGGCGCCGACCTGAGCCAGTTCAAGCGCTGGTACAGCCAGGCCGGTACGCCACGCCTCGCAGTAAGCGAGTCTTACGATGCCGCTGCCAAGACCTACAGCCTGACGTTCCGCCAAAGCTGCCCGGAAACCCCGGACAAGGTGGAAAAGCTGCCGTTTGTGATTCCAGTGGAATTGGGCCTGTTGGACGGGAAGGGCAACGGCATTGCGCTGCGCCTGGCCGGTGAGGCGACTGCGGCGGGTGTATCCCGCGTGATTTCGGTGACCGAAGCCGAGCAAACCTTCACCTTCGTCGATATCGCTGAGCAACCGTTGCCTTCGCTGCTGCGGGGCTTCTCGGCGCCGGTGAAGCTGAGCTTCCCGTACAACCGCGATCAGCTGATGTTCCTGATGCAGCACGACAGCGACGGTTTCAACCGTTGGGACGCCGGCCAGCAGTTGGCGGTGCAGGTGTTGCAGGAACTCATCGCTCAATATCAGCAGGGCCAGGCGTTGCACATGGATCAGCGCTTGATCACCGCGCTGCGCAGTGTGCTGAGCGACGAAAGCCTGGATCAGGCCATGGTTGCGGAAATGCTGTCGTTGCCGGGTGAAGCCTACCTGACTGAGATCAGCGAAGTGGCGGATGTAGATGCCATCCACGCCGCCCGCGAGTTTGCGCGCAAGCAACTGGCAGACAACCTGCACGAAGCGCTGTGGCTGCGCTACCAGGCCAATCGCGAGCTGTCCAAGCAAACGCCTTATGTGGCTGCGGCCGAGCATTTTGCCCGTCGTGCATTGCAGAACATCGCGCTGTCGTACCTGATGCTCAGTGGCAAACCGGAAGTGTTGGCGGCGACGATCGAGCAGTTTGACACTGCCGACAACATGACCGAACGCCTGACCGCGCTGGCGGTGCTGGTGAACTCGCCGTTCGACGCAGAGAAAGCCCAGGCACTGGCGGTGTTCGCGGAAAACTTCAAGGACAACCCGCTGGTCATGGACCAATGGTTCAGCGTGCAAGCGGGCAGCACCTTGCCGGGCGGCCTGACGCGGGTCAAAGCGTTGATGGAGCACCCAGCGTTCAACATCAAAAACCCGAACAAGGTGCGGGCACTGGTGGGCGCGTTTGCCGGGCAGAACCTGATCAACTTCCACGCGGCCGACGGTTCGGGTTATCGCTTCCTGGCGGACCTGGTGATCCAGCTGAACAGCCTTAACCCACAGATCGCCTCACGCCAGCTGGCGCCACTGACACGCTGGCGCAAATATGACGATGCGCGCCAGGCACTGATGAAGGCAGAGTTGGAGCGCATCCGTGCTTCCGGTGAGCTGTCGAGCGATGTGTTCGAGGTGGTCAGCAAGAGCCTCGCGTAAATCCAGTTCAGTTAAGGAAATCTGCCGCAGAAAAGTTCTTGTAGTGAGCGGGCTTGCCC